>CANGZG010000006.1 GCA_947458415.1 Comamonadaceae bacterium
AGTACAAGTGGCACTACCAGTACATCGCTCACGACGTGTGGGACTTGGACGCCGTGTCTCCTGTGATCTTGACAGAAGCAGCTGGCAAAGACGGCAAGATGACCAAAGTGGCCATCCACGCTGGCAAAACTGGCCATGTTTATGTGCATGACCGCAACACTGGAGAACTGATCCGCTTCTCTGTAGCCATGGTTCCTCAAGAAGGTTTGTGGACATTGCCCACCAAAGAAGGCGCCAAGATGATGTTGGGTGCCAACGGTGGTGTGGAATGGAGCCCGATGGCGATTCACCCTGAAGCCCGTCTGGCGTTTGCAGCCAATTTGCTGCAACCCATGACCTACCACGTTGAAGCTTCCAAGTACCCCGGCGGCAAGCTGTGGTTGGGCGGTGCGTTCAAAACCATCCCCAGCGAAAAGCAAAGCGGTCGTTTGTCTGCTGTCAACATCGACACGGGCAAAGTGGCATGGAAATTTGACACAGACGAGCCTTTGATCGGTGGCGTGTTGGCCACGGCTGGCGGCCTCGTGTTCAACGGCGAAGCCAATGGTTTGTTCCGCGCTTTCGATGCCAAAAACGGCAAGAAATTGTGGGAATACCAGACAGGCGCCGGGGTGAATGCACCTGCCGTGTCTTACACCATCGGTGGCAAGCAGTACATTGCAGTGGCAGCGGGTGGCAACAACCAGATCGATGCCAAGCGCGGTAATTCCGTGGTTGTGTTCACACTGCCCTGAGCTGACTGAGTTTTTTTAAGCCGAGGCCTGTGTGCATGCAAGTGCACCCAGGCCTTTTTTCATGTCCGTCCCTTGAAAACTGTATGAATACCTATTTGTCTTTTGCCTGCTGTGTGTTGGCCACTTTTGTATCTTTCAGCGCACCCCATGCATGGGCCCAAATGCCTGCCAAAGCGGCAATGTGCATCGGTTGCCATGGTGAAAACGGCAACTCCAGCATGCCCAATACCCCCAGTCTTGCGGGCCAAAATGCGCGCTACATCTACATGCAATTGCGCGACTTTCAAGAAGGCCGTCGCCACAATGACATGATGTCGCCGATGACCGCCGGTTTGAGCAAAGCCGACATGCAAGAGCTGGCCAGCTATTTTTCTGAACAAAAACTCACCAACAAGCGTTTCAAAGCCGACCCTGACAAAGTCAAAAAAGGCATTGCCAAAGCCGACGAAACCTTGTGTGCCATGTGCCACTTGGGTGAGTTCAAAGGGCAAAACGAAATCCCCAAAGTGGCTGGCCAAAATTTTGATTACGTGGTCAAAACACTCAAAGATTTCAAAGCCAAGGACCGCAACAACGACGCGGGCAACATGACCAGTGTGGCCAGTACATTGAGCGAAGAAGACATCGATAACTTGGCCCATTACATTGCCAGCTTGAATTGACCGACGGCTGCCATGTCCACACCTGCCCAGACCCACCAGCCAACCCTGATTTACCGCGATAACTGGCGCTGGGTCTGGTTGCTGTCGGTGCTGTCGCCAGCCCTGGTGGCCGCCGGCCCTGTGTGGATGTGGTGGACAGGGGACGCAATGACCTTGTGGTGGCCCTTGGTTTTTTTGTATGGCTTGGTGCCCTTGGCCGATTGGTGGATACCTCCGTCTCGCCGCAATCCACCGGAATCAGCGGTGTCCCAACTCGAGAACGACCCTTATTACCGGTACGTCACTTATGCGCTGGTGCCCATCTTGTGGCTGGCATTCATTTTTTCTGCTTGGTTTGTGGCGACCCATGACATTCCTTGGCATGGGTGGTTGGCCATGGTGTTGGCGACCGGTGCGGTCGGTGGGTTTGGCATCAACCTCGCCCATGAAATGGGTCATCAACACAACCGGCTTGAACGCCATTTGGCGATGTGGGTGTTGGCACCCAGCGCCTACGGACATTTTTGCATCGAGCACAACCGGGGTCACCATGTTGAAGTCGCCACGCCGCACGACACCGCGTCTTCACGCATGGGTGAGTCCATTTGGGCGTTTGTCTGCCGTGAAATGCCCGGTGGCGCAAAACGTGCGTGGCAATACGAGGCACAACGCTTGCAACACAAGGGCTTGGCGCCTGTCCATTGGCGCAATCACATATTGCAAGGCTTGGCCATCACCGCGTCATTGTGGTCAGGGCTTTGTTGGTGGCTGGGGCCACAAGTGTTGTTGTTCATTTTGCCTGTGGCCATGTGGACGAATTTTCAACTGACCTCGGCCAACTATGTCGAGCATTACGGTTTGAAGCGCGTGCAATTGCCCGATGGCAGTTTAGAGCGATGCCAACCGCGCCATTCGTGGAACAGCAACCATGTGTTGTCCAACTGGATGTTGTTTCATTTGCAACGCCATGCAGACCACCATGCGCATGCGACCCGGCGGTATCAGGCGCTCAGGCATTTTGAGGACGCGCCCCAGTTGCCCAGCGGCTATGCCGGCATGTTTTTGGTGGCGTATGTGCCACCGCTGTGGTTTGCCGTGATGAACCCGCGCTTGCTTGAGGCGGTGGGGCATGACCCCCAGCGCATCAATTTCGATCCGGCACAGCGCGACGCGCTGTGCCAGCGTTACAGCATTACTTGATACCAGCGGCTGTTTTCAAAGCTGCTGCGCGGTCCGTGCGTTCCCAAGTGAATTCAGGTTCGTCGCGGCCAAAGTGTCCATAGGCAGCGGTTTTTTCGTAGATCGGGCGCAGCAGGTCCAACATTTGGATGATGCCTTTGGGACGCAAATCAAAATGCGCATCGACCAACGCGGCGATTTTGTCGTCGCTGATGACGCCAGTGCCTTGGGTGTTGACGGTCACGTTCATGGGTTTGGCCACACCGATGGCGTAAGCCACTTGCACTTGGCATTGCGTGGCGAGTCCGGCCGCCACAATGTTTTTCGCCACGTAGCGCGCAGCGTACGCGGCTGAACGGTCGACTTTGCTCGGGTCTTTGCCGCTGAACGCGCCACCACCGTGCGGGCAGGCGCCGCCGTAGGTGTCCACAATGATTTTGCGGCCGGTCAAACCACAATCGCCTTGCGGTCCACCGACCACAAAACGCCCGGTGGGGTTGATCAGGTAACGCGTGTCTTTCAGCCATTCCTTGGGCAACACCGGCTTGATGATTTCTTCGATCACCGCTTCAATGAAAGAGGCTTTCATTTTGGTGGGAGTTTCGCTTTGATCGGGGCTGTGTTGGGATGACAGCACCACGGTGTCGATGCTGTGCGGCTTGCCGTCCACATAGCGCATGGTGACTTGGCTTTTGGCGTCAGGTCGCAAAAAAGGCAGGCGGCCATCGCGGCGCAATTGGGCTTGGCGCTCGACCAAACGGTGAGCGTAATAGATGGGGGCGGGCATCAGGTCGGGCGTTTCCTTGACCGCATAGCCGAACATCAGACCTTGGTCGCCCGCGCCTGTGTTCAGGTGATCGTCAGAGGCGTGGTTGACGCCTTGCGCAATGTCGTTCGATTGCTTGTCATAACAAACCATGACGGCACAACCTTTGTAGTCGATGCCGTACTCGGTGTTGTCATAGCCAATGCGTTGGATGGTGTCGCGCGCGACTTGGATGTAGTCCACATGCGCGTTGGTGGTGATTTCACCCGCCAGAACCACCAAACCGGTGTTGGTCAGCGTTTCGGCGGCCACGCGGCTGCGCGGGTCTTGCTTGAAGATCGCATCCAAAATCGCGTCTGAAATTTGGTCAGCGACTTTGTCGGGATGGCCTTCTGAGACGGATTCAGAGGTGAAAAGATAATCGTTCGCCATGAAAAAAACTCCTGTGGTTGGTTAACGCGTTGCCAATACCAAAGAGCCTGGCGAACGCTTTAGCAGATGGCCGATGAACAGCCGACTCTTGCGAGTGTGTCGCCCTGCAAGTTGCTTCATTAACTCAGCGACAATTGGTATTCTAATCAACTCTGATTGCTATGAATTTTTTGATCCGCTGGCTGTCTGGACTGCCTCTGCTTTGGATGCAGCGAGTCGGCTTTGTGCTGGGTTGGCTGACCTGGGGACTGTCACCGCGCTACAGACGCCAATTCCGTGCCCAATCACACCAAGCCGGTTACACCTTGGCCCAAGTCAGAGGGGCGATTGGCGCGGCCGGTTGTCAAGCACTCGAAGCATTTCGTGTGTGGTTTGGCGCACCCATGCCGGTGCATTTGAAGGGTGAGCAGCACATCATTGACGCCTATGCCCAAGGCAAGGGCGTGGTGTTTGTCACCCCCCATTTGGGTTGCTTTGAAATCACCGCACCGACCTGCGCCTTGCGTTTCGGCGCACAGCACGGCCCGTTGACGGTGTTGTACCGACCTGCCAGACAAGCTTGGTTGCGCGACTTGTTGGTCCATGGCCGGGACAAGCCTTTTCTCAAAGCCGTCCCTGCCAACATGGACGGCGTGCGTCAGTTGATCAAAGCCTTGCGGCGAGGCCAGTCGGTCGGATTGTTGCCCGACCAAGTGCCGCCGTTGGGCATGGGTATCTGGTCTCGCATGTGGGACCACCCAGCCTACACCATGACCTTGGCTGCGCGACTGGCGATGCAAACCGGTGCCCGGGTGCTGCTGGTCTGGGGTGAGCGCTTGCCCCATGCGCAAGGCTATTGCATGCATGTTCAACCCATGGCGGACGCTTTGTCTGACGATTTGGAAACCGCGGTCTACCAAATCAATCTCGCGCTGGAAGCTTTGATCCGGCAATGCCCGCAGCAATACCTGTGGGGCTACGCGCGGTTCAAGCAACCCCGTCAAGAGGCCTTGTCTTGAACCCGTTGCGCATGACCATGAGGGTGTTGGCGCATTTGCCCTTGGGCCTGATCCGTGCCATCGGCAGCCTGACAGGTCTGGCGTTTTACACCGTGTCCGCACGCCGCCGTGGTGTGGTGATGGCCAATGTGTCAGCGTGTTTCCCGCAATTGGGCAACGCGGCTCACCGCCGTTTGGCCAAAGCGCATTTTGTGTTGTTGGGTCAATCGTTGTGGGACCGCGCTTGGTTGTGGCACGCGCCTGACCATGTGGTGAAGCAGCGAATGACATTTCGCGGTCAGTTCGAGGTGTTTGATGACCCCAGCCCGCTGATCGTGCTGGCACCGCATGTGATTGGTTTGGATGCAGGTGGTTTGGCCATGACATTGGTCAAACGCATTCCCATGGCGTTTGTGTTCGTGCCCTTGCGAAACCGGTTTGTCGAGGATTGGGTGATGCGTGGTCGAAACCGCTCGGGCTTGGTGCGTTCGGTGCCACGCAATGACGGGGCGCAGCCGTTGCTGCAACTGTTGAAACAAGGCATGCGGTTGCATTATTCGCCGGACATGGACTTTGGCATGCAAGGCGCCGAGTGGGTGGATTTTTTTGGCGTCAGCGCGGCCACCACCCATTCGCTGCCGCGTTTGGCCAAGTTGTCCAAGGCGAGGGTCTGCACCTTGGTGACCAGGCTCACACCATCGGGCTACGAAGTGGACATCGGACCCGTGTGGCCGTCTTACCCCAGCGGCAACCTCGCCGCAGACACACTCACCATGAACCAAGCCATCGAAGCGCAAGTGATGATGTCGATTGAACAGTACTACTGGGTTCACAAACGCTTCAAGACGCGGCCTGCGGGCGAGCCGCCGTTTTATCCGCCGTGATGACCAGGGGGAAGTGTGGCTCTGCCAGCGCGCGCAATGCGGCTTCGTTGCGATTGGATTTGCTGGCGATCACCCAGAGGTCAAACGCCTTGGGTCTTCTGACAGCCAATATCGATGCAAACCCGGCGTGTTTCAATGTGGCGGTCAGCACCTTTTGCGTGAAACCACAGCGGTGCGCCATGTGGTGGTTGCCGTTGGCAATCGCGGTTTGCAAACCGAACACCATGTCCAATGGCGTGATGGGGCCGGCAGCGGAGGTGTAAGCGGGTTGCATCAATTGGTCCTCGGCGATCAACGCGGCCACGGCTTGCAGATCGGGACACGTCAGCACCAAAAACCCCGACGGGGTCAGCACACGCAAAAACTCTTGCAAAGCCAATGGCACTTCATGAGCGTTCAAGTGTTCCAAGTTGTGGCTGGAGAAAACCGCGTCCATGCTCGCGTTTGCCACGCTGGGCATGTGGGTCATGCTGCCAACCCAATCCGGCTTGACCCGTGGGTCAATGTCCACGCGCCATTCCGTCCAGTCAGGCGAATCAAACCCTCGGGTGGTGGCGTTTTTGTGTTTGGTGCCACAGCCAACGTGTAAAAAAGCAGGCATGGTGTGTGAATGAAGCAGTGCAAGCTTCATTCAAACAGAGTTGGCCGTGAATCAGGCGGTCAGCGGAGCCAGTTGCCGATGGTTGTGGCGACCCATTCGGGCTGTTCGTGCACCAACCAATGGGTGCCATCAGCCACGCGGTGCAATTGCAAGTCTGGGACGTGGTCGGACAAGCCGTTGATCAAACCAGGCGGCAAGGCCATGTCTTGCATGCCCCACAGCACCAAAGTCGGCACCCCAATGTGAAGCATTTCCTCGGGCAGTGTGATGGCTGAGGCACCGGGGTCGCCAGCGCGCGCAGGACGCAACGGGGATGCGCGGTAGTAATTCAGTGCGCCTGTCAAACCTTGCCGCCAGACCGCGCGGTAATGCGCTTTGACATCGTCGTTCAGCCAAGCATGTGGCCCGTCGACCGCGCCCATGTTGGTGAAAAACGCCCACAGACGACGGTAGTCGTCTTCGGCCAACAAGGTTTCAGCATCGTCGCGAATCAAGAAATTCATGTAATCGCTGGCGCTTTGTTGCACAGGGTCCGATTGGAGGTCGCGCAAAAACGTGCCCGGGTGTGGTGAGTTGATGATGGCCAAGCGGTCCATCATGGCGGGGTGTTGGTTGGCGGCGTTCCAAGCCACCGCGCCGCCCCAGTCGTGTGCCACCAGGCAAGCCAACGGCTGCTGGGGAGAAAAATGGTGTTTGAGCGCGATGATGTCTTTGACCAGTTCTTTGGCGCGGTAGGCTTTGACATCGGTCGGCGAAGAAGAACCCGCATACCCGCGCATGTCGGGCGCGACACACAAGTAGCCGCCGTTGGCAGGCGCGCTGAAATGCGTCAGCAACGGCGCCCAGACAAACGCGGCTTCTGGAAAGCCATGCAAAAAAAGCATGACCGGACGACCGGCCTGGCCAGCAACCCGGCAATCGAGCGCAATGCCATGCGGCAGATCCACGCGTTGCAGGCGAATCATGACGAGACCTCGGCAGGGTGGGTCCATTCCCACAGCTGCAAACTGACGTCTTCAACGCCTTGTTTTTTCAATGACGAAAACAAATGTGCTTGCCCCCCGCCGGATTGCAATCGGGCGATCGACAAGGCCTTGGCGGCTTCGCTGCGGTTGAGTTTGTCGGCTTTGGTCAGCAGCATCAAAAATTTCAGGCCTTCTTCGACCTTGGGCCGAATCACTTCCAACAAAATTTCATCGAGCTCGGTCAGGCCCAAGCGCGGATCGCACATCAGCACCACCCCCTTGAGGTTGTCGCGCGTCATCAAATAATTGGCCATCACCCGTTGCCAGCGGACTTTGTCGGCCTTGGGCACGGCGGCATAGCCATAACCGGGCAAATCGGCCAGCACCGCATCGGTCTGGTTTTGTCGGCCCAAGGCAAACAAATTGATGTGCTGGGTGCGACCGGGGGTTTTGGACGCGTAAGCAAGTTGCCGCTGTTGGGTCAAGACGTTGATGCAAGTGGATTTGCCCGCGTTCGAGCGGCCGACAAACGCGATTTCGGGCTGGTCGTAGGCTGGCAGGTGGTGCAATTGGGCGGCAGTGGTCAAAAACCTTGCCGTGTGCAGCCAACCGACGGCTTGTTTGACACGAACTTGGTGAGTTGCATCCTCAGAGGTGCTGGGGTGGGCCATGGTTATTCTTTGCGCGCAACCCGTTGGGTGCAGGGCTGCATTGTAGAATCACCGATTGACTTTCAAGACCAGACTGCCATGACTTTTTTAGCCCGAATCCTCTTGTCCGTCGGCCTGACGGGCTTTTTTTTGGTAGCGCATGCGCAAGGCACTGCCCCTGCCAAAGCCGATCCCGCCAAAGGCGCAGCCGTTTACAACGGGGTATGCGTCAGTTGCCACGGGGCAGACGGCAATTCAGCCATTCCTGCCAATCCCAAACTGGCACAACAACACCCCGAATACCTGGCCAAGCAACTGGCCGAGTTCAAATCCGGCAGCCGCGCCAATCCCGTCATGATGGGGTTTGCCTCCGCGCTCAGCGTTGACGACATGAAAAACCTGGGCGCTTACCTGGCCAGTGCCAAAGCGAAACCTGGTTTTGCCAAAGACAAAGACCTGGCCGCGTTGGGTGAAAAAATTTACCGTGGTGGCATTGCCGACAGACAAATCCCTGCGTGTGCCGGCTGTCACAGTCCCAACGGCGCCGGCATCCCTGCCCAGTACCCGCGTTTGAGCGGACAGCATGCCGATTACACCGCCTCTCAATTGACCCAATTCCGCGATGGGATTCGCAAGAACAGTCTGCAAATGAGCCAAGTCGCTGCTAAATTGAACGACCGTGAAATCAAAGCCTTGGCTGATTACATCGCTGGTTTGAACTGATTCCCTGTTGCTTCATTCCCTCAAGGCTGACCAAGTGTCAGCCTTTTTCATGTTCAGGAGTTGTGTCATGTTGATTCGTCAAGACGATGGTTTTCATCATCCGGTGGCCAGCGAGATCACGCCAGCACAGGTGTACGCGAAGCGACGCGATTTTTTGCAGCAATTGGCGACAGCCGGTTTGCTGGCCAGCGCTGGCGGTGCCTGGGCGCAATCGGCCGTGCCGCGCCCCGGCAAGCTCGCGCCATTGAACAGCAAGTCGGCGACTTTCGCAGGCGCGCAAGCCACTGACACCGTCACACCCTACAAAGACGCCAGCACTTACAACAATTTTTACGAATTCGGCACCGACAAATCTGACCCCGCAGAAAACGCGCACACCTTGAAAACCCGTCCCTGGTCGGTGGACATTGAAGGCATGGTGAAAAAACCGGGGGTGTTGAATCTGGAAGATTTGCTCAAACTCAGCCCCATGGAAGATCGCATTTACCGTTTGCGGTGCGTCGAAGGTTGGTCCATGGTCATCCCTTGGGTCGGCTATTCCTTGTCTGAGTTGATCAAAAAAGTGGAACCCTTGGGCAGCGCGAAATTTGTCGAGTTCGTCACCTTGGCTGACCCCAAAACCATGCCCTACGTGGGCTCGCGGGTGTTGAGTTGGCCCTACATCGAGGGCCTGCGCATGGACGAAGCCATGCACCCGTTGACCTTGTTGACCTTTGGCATGTACGGTGAAGTGTTGCCCAACCAAAACGGTGCGCCGGTGCGCGTGACGGTGCCCTGGAAATATGGCTTCAAGAGCGGCAAGAGCATTGTGAAAATCCGTTTCACAGACAAGCAACCCTTGACCGCATGGAACAAAGCCGCGGCCAATGAATACGGTTTTTATTCGAATGTGAACCCGAAGGTGGACCACCCCCGCTGGAGCCAAGCCACCGAGCGGCGAATTGGTGAAGGCGGCTTGTTTGCCAAAAAACTCAAGACATTGATGTTCAATGGCTACGAACCGCAGGTGGGGCAGTTGTATGCGGGCATGGATTTGGCCAAGAATTTCTAACCCCTGACAAGCCTGGTGTGACTGTCATGCTGAGCAAAGTACCGTGGCAACAAGCACTGCTGTCGCCGCGCGCACACTGGGCGTGGTATGGGGTGTTGGCGTGGCCTTTGGTGTGGATGGTGTGGGCCCTGTTCAACGATGCCTTGGGTGCCAACCCGGCAGAAGCCCTGAGTCGTTCAAGCGGGGACTGGACCCTGCGATGGCTTTGCCTCGTGTTGGCCATCACCCCATTGCGCCACATCGCGGGCGTGCCGGCATTGTTGCGGTTCAGACGCAGCATCGGGGTGGCTTGCTTCATTTACGCCAGCGTGCACATGCTGTGCTACGCCTGGTTTGACCAAAACGGTGATTTGACAGAAATCGCCAAAGACTTGGTCAAACGCCCGTTCATTTGGCTGGGCATGTTGGCGTTTGTGGTGATGCTGCCCTTGGCCGTGACCTCTAACAATGCTTCGGTGCGGTGGCTGGGCGGCAAGCGTTGGCAACAACTGCACCGCATGGTGTATCTGTTGCCCGTGCTGGCGGTATTGCATTTTTATTGGATGCGCGCAGGCAAAAACAATTTTGACGAGGTGTGGGTTTACGCTTTGGTGTTGTCGGTGTTGCTGGTTTGGCGTGTCTGGTGGAAGGCCAAAACTTCGCCGCGCATTTGATCTTGAACCGTCTCACGCTGGCGAATCACATGGGCTTGGTGGCCGTCGACCAGTATTTCAGCCGCGCGGCCGCGCGTGTTGTAGTTGCTGGCCATGCTCATGCAATAAGCGCCCGCTGACAGAACCGCCAATGTTTCACCGGCTTGCACGTTCAACAGTCGGTCACGACCGATCCAGTCGCCGCTTTCGCACACTGGCCCCACCACGTCGTACAAGTGTGCAGGCGCATCGGTTTGCACCAACGGCACGATCTGGTGAAACGCTTCGTACATCGCGGGGCGCGGCAAATCGTTCATGGCGGCATCGATGATGCAGAAATTTTTCTGCTCGCCCGGCTTGAGGAATTGCACTTCACTCAAACACACACCGGCGTTGCCCACCAAAGAGCGGCCTGGTTCGATCATCAAACGGCGTTGCCCAAAACCGCGCGCGTCCAGGCGCGCCAACAACGCGGCCCACAGCGTGTCAGCCGAAGGCGGGGTGTCATTGTTGTAATTGATGCCCAGACCGCCACCGAAATCCAAATGGTGAATCGGTATGCCCGCCGCTTCAATTTGCTCGACCAGATCCAACATTTTGTCCAGCGCATCTAAATAAGGCTCGCTGGTGGTGATTTGTGAGCCGATGTGGCAATCGATGCCCACCACGTTCAAGCCGGGCAATTGGGCGGCATGTTGATACGCCTGCAAGGTGCGCTCATGCGCAATGCCAAATTTGTTGCCCTTCAGACCCGTGGAAATATAGGGGTGCGTTTTCGGATCCACATTAGGGTTCACGCGGATGCTCACCGGTGCGACTTTGCCCAAAGACAGCGCCACTTGGTTCAGCACGTCAAGTTCTGCTTCGCTCTCCACGTTAAAGCACGCAATGCCAGCTTCTAACGCGACACGCATTTCTTCACGGGTTTTGCCCACGCCTGAAAAAATCACATCCGCAGCATGACCGCCAGCGGCCAACACCCGCTCGAGTTCGCCCTCAGACACAATGTCAAAGCCACAACCCGCTTGCGCAAACACTTGCAACACGCCCAAACTGGAATTGGCTTTCATGGCGTAATGCACTTTGGCATCGCGACCCACAAATGCCCGTTGGTAAGCCGCCAGGGCATGCAACATGGCCGCTTTCGAATACACAAACAAGGGCGTGCCATGCGCTTTCGCCAAGTCGTTTAAGCACATGTCCTCGATGAATAACTGGGGTCCACGGTAAGCCAAAAACGGCGCGCCAGGCAGGGTGTGAGAGGTCATGAAACGGTTTTCGTGATGGCCAAAGCTCAGCGTTTGGCGGGCGCCTCTGAGGGCAGGGAAGGGATCAGCACATCTGGAAACTTGGTGCGCTCTTGGGCTTCAGGCTCGTTGGGCAACACCAGTTCGCCTTTCATCCCGCAGCCGATGACCATGGGAATCGCAAGGGCGAGCAGGCTGCCTAGAATCGCTGATTTCATGCCGAAATTGTAATAGCCGCTTTGGCGGTGACCGGCCAACCATTTGGATACGCACACAGATGACCGATAACGAATTCATGGACCAAGCCGAGCGCTTGTTGCAACAACTGGAAAAGGCTTGCGATTTGCTCAACGACCAAGCGGACGTGGACATCGACAACCAGCGCGTGGGCGGCATGGTGACAATGACTTTCCCCAACCGCAGCCAATTGATTGTCAATTTACAAAAACCATTGCATGAAATATGGCTGGCCGCCCAAAGCGGGGGGTATCACTACCGGTTTGATGGGGCGCATTGGCAAGACACCAAAGGCCAAGGCGAATTCTGGCAGCAACTCACGCAAGACGCCAGCCGCCAATTTGGCGCGGCATTGCATTTTCAAATGTGAGTTGACACCCGCTGCGGGCATGCCAAGGCTCAGTCCTTGAACATGTCCAAGATTTTCTTTTTCTCTGCATCCGCCGCCGGTTCACCGTCATTGCTTTTGCCCTCCATGCCGAGGGTGGTGACGCCGTTGCTGTGCGCGTATTCACTGAAATACCAGTCGTTGCCTTCAAACACCACGCCTGCAGGCACGGGCATGCCGTTGACCGGTGTGTTTTTCAAAGCGTGTTGCATGTAAGTGATCCACACTGGCAAGCTCAAACCGCCACCGGTTTCACGGTCGCCGAGTTTGCGTGGCGTGTCGTAGCCAATCCAAGTCACCGCTGTCAGTGTGGGGTGGTAACCGGCGAACCATGCGTCCATCGAGTCATTGGTGGTGCCGGTTTTGCCGTAAATGTCACCGCGCTTGAGCGTGGCTTGCGCGCGCATCGCCGTGCCTGAGCGGGTCACTTCTTGCAGCAAATGGCTGATGACAAATGCGTTGCGTGGTTCGATGGCACGCGAGCGTTCATCGAGCTCGATCGGCGTGTAAGCCGACAACACTTTGCCCAAAGGGTCGGTGACTTTGGTGATCAAGTAGGGCTTGACCAAATAGCCGCCATTGGCAAACACCGAATACCCCAGCGCCACTTGCATCGGGGTGACAGAGCCCGCGCCCAAGGCCATGGTCAGGTAAGGCGGGTGTTTGTCGGGGTCAAAACCGAAACGGCTGATCCACTGTTGTGCGTTGGGCGGTCCGACGGCTTCCAAAATGCGAATAGACACCATGTTTTTGGATTTGGCCAACGCGGTTTTCAAGCTCATCACGCCTTCGAATTTGCCGTCGTAATTTTTGGGCTCCCACGCTTGGCTGCCCGTGGCGGCAGCGTCAAAAAACAACGGCGCGTCGTTGACCTGCGTGGTGGCAGTGAAGCCTTTTTCCAAAGCCGCAGAGTAAATGAATGGCTTGAAACTCGACCCCGGTTGTCGCCAAGCTTGGATCACATGGTTGAATTTGTTTTTCTCAAAGTCAAAGCCGCCGACCAATGAACGGATCGCGCCATCTGCCGGGTCGATGGCGACAAACGCACCTTCGACCTCGGGCAATTGGGTGAGCCCCCAATCGCCTTTGGCGTTTTTGGCCACGCGCACCACCGCCCCCGGGCGCAATTTGATGTTGGCCGCCGCCTTGTCAGACAAGCCGGAAGTCACGGGTTTCAAGCCGTCGCCGGTGATGTCCAAGACCTCGCTGTTTTGCCGCATCACGCGCACTTTTTTCGGTGTGGCTTCCAGCACCACGGCGCTGAGCAAGTCCCCCTTGTCGCCGGCTTCAATCAATGCATCGTCAATCGCGTCTTCGAGTTCGCGGGCATCGGTGGGCAAGTCGATGAACTTTTCGGGGCCACGGTAAACCTGTCGCAATTCATAGTCCAAGATGCCGCGACGTAGCGCTTGGTAAGCGATTTCTTGGTCATCGGCTTTGATGGTGGTGTAGACATTCAAGCCGCGTGTGTAAATTTCAGCGCCATATTGCGCGAACATGAGTTGGCGCGCCATCTCAGCCACGTATTCGGCATGCGTGTTGTTGGGGGTCGAGACATTGCGGATTTTGAGCTCTTCGGTTTTGGCGGCCTGGGCTTGCGCCTCGGTGATGAAGCCGTTTTCTTCCATGCGCTCGATGATGTAGAGCTGACGCGAACGGGCCCGTTTCGGGTTGTTGATCGGGTTGTAGGCAGATGGTGCTTTGGGCAAGCCAGCGAGCATGGCGGCTTCGGCAATGCTCAATGACTGAATGGGTTTGCCAAAATACGTTTCCGCCGCGGCTGCAAAGCCGTAGGCCCGGTGACCCAGAAAAATCTGGTTCAGGTAAATCTCAAAAATCTGGTCTTTGGTCAGCAAGTGCTCGAGCTTGTAAGTCAACAGCAGCTCGTAAATTTTTCGAGTGAATGTTTTTTCAGACGAGAGGTACACATTGCGTGCCACCTGCATGGTGATGGTGGAGGCGCCTTGGCTTTTCGCGCGCCCCACATTTGCCAAACTGGCACGCGCCAAGCCGATGTAATCCACGCCGCCGTGTTTGTAAAAGCGCGCGTCCTCGATGGACAGCACCGCTTGCTTGACCACATCCGGGATGTCTTTGAACGGCACGAGTTTGCGTCGTTCTTCGCCAAATTCACCGATGACTTTGCCCTCGACCGAGAACACACGCATCGACAATTTGGGACGGTAATCGGCCAAATCGGAAATGTCTGGCAGTTGCGGATAAGCCATGACCAGCGCCACCCCGACCAGCAGCACCAGGCTCAAGCCCGCCGCCACAGAAAACCCCATGAACCACCCAAAAAAACTGCCCAGCACGCGCCACAGCGTGTTGGCGGGTGGCAAATTCAGATCACCTGTGGGGCGATCTTTGGCGGGCGGTGTAGGGGGCATGTGAGGCAGCCGGCGCGGGGCCGTTGTGGATGGAGAAAGTGGATTGTAAAAAAAATGCCAGTCCAGCTTAACCGACAAGACCTTTGGCGCATTTACAACCTTTGGCGTTCCTCTTTGCACAAGGATTGCCATGTTCCGTCAGCGTCACCGCCAGTCCCTTGGGCTGGGCATCATCGTTAACCAACGCGGCATTGCGTTGGCGCAGTCAAACCAATCGGATGCGCACCAGCAAGCGCATCCCGCATGGCATTGGCAAGCCTATTCGGTTCGCGATCTCGCTTGCCGCCAGACCGACTGGCCGGACCCGCATTGCTTGCGATGGGCGCGACAACGCAGCGGGTTTGTGGCGGCTTCGGTGGCCATGGCTTTGCCGCCAGCGCAGTTGTTGCGCTTCACTTTCCCAGTCCACACCGGCATGGGGCCAAAACAGCTGCAAGCGCATCTGCAAGCGCTGCTGACCAGTGCGTTGCCTTGGCCTGTGAGCGAGGCGCTGTGGGATTACCAGTTGATTGAACCCCAGGCTGAGATGGCCACCACCACGCTCGCGGCTAACCGGCCGGCTTGGTTGAATGCCGCGTTGCAAGCGCAGCCGTCTTGGCAAGCAGAGGTGTTGGCCATTCGCAAAGCCTGGGCGCAAGCATGCGAGCAATGGTGTCGCCAGGCAGGTCTGCGCTTGGTCAAGCTCGAACCGGAATGGCAGGCCAGCATGCGCTGGCAAACAGTGGTGCAAAACAGCAGCGTGGCGGTGTTGCAAGAACCACCGTGCGAGGCAGCAGACGCGTTGACCAACAGTGAATGGGCGGTGCTGTGTGGTTTGGCATTGGGCGTGGGCAAGCCATGAGTGAGTTCAATTTGTTGCCGTGGCGCGAGCAACGCCGCAAACTCAGCATTCGTCGTTGGCAAGCGGGTTTGGTGGTCGCGGCGGTGTTCACGGCGTCAACGGTCTGCTTGCTCGACAGGGCTTGGGACCATTGGTTATTTGACCAGCAAGCCAGACAGCAACAGGCCGAGCAAACCATGGCGCAATGGCACAAGGAATTGAAAGCCGATGCGCTGTGGCAAAGCCGCGCCCGCATGGCGCAGCAAGTGAAAGCCGACTGGACAGGGTGGCAACAACAACAAACCCGTTCTTGGCAAGCGATGCAACAGTGGTTGTCCGTTCCGCCGCGCGGCGTGCAAATCGAGCGCGCGGTTTGGCGCGATCAACAATGGCAACTCAACGGCTGGGCGTTGAGCGAAGGGCATTGGAAAAACTGGCAGACAGCGTTGGCAGTGGGAGGTTTTTCGGCCCAGGCGGACCGGGCGCAATGGGCGTCAGCGCAATGGCGGCAAGCGGACGGCATCGCTGCCAAACAACATGCGTTTCAGTTGCCATTGATCACGCCCAACTCAGCGGTCAAACCATGACGGCCAGCATCGTGGACAGGCTGATGGCGCCTTGGCCGCAATGGCGCACACATTGGAGGGTCTGGCATGCCTGGCCGCTGGGTGCACAAATGCTGTTGTTGAGCCTGGGGTCCTTGGTTGCCGTGGCTGCAGGCAGTGTGTGGGTGTCTGCCGAGGCTTGGGATCACTGGTGGCATGCACAAGACAGTTGGCAGCAAACGCAGCAAGACATGGACGCGCTGCAGCGACAAGTACAGCAACTGCGTGACCGCATTGCCCAATTGCAAGCCCAGCCTCACCCGGCAGGGTTTGCCTTGCCCGCATGGCAAGCCTGGCCCAACGACTTGCCGCCAGACCACAGGGCAGTGCTTCAAGCCTGGTTGCTGTGGGGGCGGCGTCATGGATTAGGCGCACAGGCCACAACCATTGAACAAGCCGGGGCCAGCGCGACTTGGCGTGGCAGTTTGCCGCAATTGCTCGCAGCTTGGCAGGGACTGCCCACGGCCGTGCCCCGCATGGCGGTGACTGGTTTTGACATCAAAGCAGTGGCGGATCCCATGCATTCATTGGCACCAAACCAGCCGATGCAATTGCAATTGCAAATGCAATGGACCGTGTTGACAGAGCAACCACACACAGCCGAATCACGGGCCAAGCCCCAACTTGCTAACAAAGCCAAGGCTGAATCGGCTGCGCTTTTGAGGGATTCAACACTTGCTCAACCCGCTGGCATGCAAGGCAAGCCACTGTCGGCCATGGTCCATGATCCTTTTTCAACAGCGGGCTTGAAAAAAGCCCTGCCCTGGGTTGCTTTGTCGCCGTCAAGCCACCAGGTGTTGCCATGGCAGACCCTAGCCTTGTCCGAGTTGCGGTGGGCAGGCATGCTGGCCCATGGCGAACAGCGACGGGCTTTGTTGCATGCCCAAGGGCGGGTTCACACCGTCGGCGTGGGCGACCGCTTAGGGCAGGATTGGGGCGTGGTCACAGGCATCGGGCGCGACCATTTGCGTTTGCAAGAATGGCTGGCCGACACACAAGGGAAATGGGTCAGTCAGGCGCGTCGTTTTCCCATGGTTGGCCCACCATGAAGACAAGCTTTTTGCGCATGCTTTTGCGTTTTTCGCTGTGGGGGCTGGTTGTGGTGTGCGTGCATGGACACGCGCAACCGCTGCCCAACCTGACCCAGGAAGCGTCCACCAGCTTGCCTTTCACTGGCGAACCCATGACCCTGCAATTTCAGCAGATTGAATTGCGAACCGCTTTGCAAATGGTCAGTGACTTCAGCGGGGTCAACATCATCATGTCTGACAGCGTCAGCGGTCACCTCACCATGCGATTGAAAGAGGTGCCGTGGGACCAAGTGCTGCACACCATCTTGCAAGCCAGGGGCTTGGGTCAACGCAAAGAAGGCAGCGTGATTTGGGTGGCTCCGCTCGCCGAGTTGGCCGCGCGTGAAAAAGGTGACATGGAAACACGGCGGGCGATCGAGGTGCTCGAGCCCTTGCAAACCCATACCTTTGCATTGAATTACGCCAAAGCCACCGATTTGCTGGCGCCGTTGCTCAACCACAGTGCGGCTTCGGGGGCCACACCGGTGCGATTGCTCAGCCCCAGAGGCAGCGCCATGGCCGACGCCCGAACCAACCAATTGTTCGTCACCGACATTCCAGATCGGCTGGCGCAGGTCAAGGCCATGGTCGAGCGGGTCGATGTGCCACAGCGACAGGTGTTGATCGAGGCGCGGATCGTGGAGGCATTGGATAACTTGGCGTCATCGTTGGGGGTTCGTTTGTCATCGCCTGCACACAAGGTGTCGCTGGATTTCCCGGCGGCCAAAGCCATGGGCGCAGACCCGGCCAACGCCACGTTGACGTTTTTCAATCCATGGCACAGTCGGCGTTTGGGGGTCGAGCTGTCCGCACTCGAGGCAGAAGGCTTGGGTCGTGTGGTGGCCAGCCCCCGCTTGGTGACGGCCAACCAATCCAAGGCGGTGATTGAGCAAGGCACCGAGTTGCCGTACCAACTCTCCGGCCCCAATGGCAGCACTTCGATTGCATTTCGCAAAGCCAATTTGCGCTTAGAGGTGACGCCGCACATCACACCCGACGGCAGCATCACCATGTATTTGGATGTGCACAAGGACAGCGTCGGACAAAGCACCCCCGCCGGGTTTGCGATTGACACCAAACATGTCAGCACCCAAGTGCGGGTGGAAGACGGCGGCACGGTCATGATCGGTGGCATTTACGAAACCAGCGACAACCTCAACCGCGCCGGCTTGCCCGGTTTGCGCGACCACCCATGGTTTGGCTGGCTGTTTGGCAACCGTGCCAGCAAGCGCAGCAAACAAGAGTTGTTGATATTCCTAAGCCCTAAAATGCTTGAACAAAGTGCCTTCGCACCTTGAGGATTTCACTATCGTGTTGGCATTGGTGGGCATGCCGGGCAGCGGCAAATCGACAGTCGGTCGGCAATTGGCTCGCAAATTGGGTGTGGGTTTTGTCGACTGCGACCAGGTCATTGAAATGCGCATCGGCATGCCGATCAAGGATTTTTTTGCCAGCCAAGGCGAAGCCGCGTTCAGAGACATTGAAAGCCAAGTCATTGACGACATGACCCGCACTGCTTGCGGCGTGTTGGCCACCGGCGGCGGGGCGGTACTCAAAGAGGCCAACCGAGAGTTGTTGCGTGAACGCACCCAAGTCATTTATTTGCGGGTGCAACCCGACGAAATTTTTCGTCGGTTGAAGAACGACCAACAGCGGCCGTTGTTGCAAGTCGATGACCCCAAACTCAAGATTCAACAACTGTTTGAAGAGCGAGACCCGTACTACCAAGCCGCTGCCCATTTCGTCATCGAAACCAACCGCCCGCGCATACCGACCATGGTCACCATGATCGTCACCCAATTGGAATTGGCGGGTTTGCTTCCCATCGAGACCCCGACCCCATGACCACTTCTTCCGAACTTGCCACTGTCCAACGCGTTTCCATCCACTTGGCAGAGCGCAGCTACGACATACAGATTGCGCCGGGTTTGTTAGACCAAGCCACGGCGTGGCAAGGCCTGCCCAAGGCGGGTGCGGCGCTCATCGTGACCAATGAAACGGTGGCGCCGCTGTACTTGGCGCGCTTGCAGCAAAGCCTGAAGACACATTACCCCGTGCTGCATGTTTGCAGCTTGCCCGATGGCGAAAGCCACAAAACCTGGGAAAGTTTGAACCGCATTTTTGATGTCCTCTTGGCGCAAGCATGTGACCGCAAGACCGTGTTGTTTGCCTTGGGCGGCGGTGTGGTCGGCGACATCACCGGGTTTGCGGCTGCCTGTTACATGCGTGGCGTGCCATTTGTGCAAGTGCCCACCACCTTGTTGGCGCAAGTGGATTCGTCTGTCGGCGGCAAGACAGCCATCAACCATCCCTTGGGCAAAAACATGGTGGGTGCGTTTTACCAACCCGAGCGCGTGGTGTGCGATTTGTCGACGTTACAAACTTTGCCCGCGCGCGAATTGAGCGCAGGCTTGGCCGAGGTCATCAAGTACGGCCCGATCGCTGACATGGTGTTTTTGGATTGGATCGAAAAGCACCTGGGCGATTTGTTGGCGCGAGACCCGCAAGCACTGGCTTACGCGGTCAAACGCAGTTGCGAAATCAAAGCATGGGTGGTCGGGCAGGACGAACGTGAATCCGGCATCCGTGCCATTTTGAATTTCGGCCACACGTTTGGCCATGCCATCGAGGCTGGTTTGGGTTTTGGCGTCTGGCTGCATGGTGAAGCCGTGGGTTGCGGCATGGTCATGGCATCGCGCTTGTCGCAGCAACTCGGTTTGGTGGATGCCGCATTCACCGAGCGATTGACCCACTTGATTGCCCAAGCCGGATTGCCAGTCACCGGCCCCGATCTGGGCGCGGACATGTATTTGCACCACATGCGTGTCGACAAAAAAGCCGAAGCGGGTGACATCCGTTTCGTGTTGATCGACCCGCCCGGCAAAGCGACAGTGCGTGGCGCACCTGACGCCATGGTGGCCGACGTGGTCCAAGCGTGTTGCCGCGCATGAGCGATGCCTTCTCGGGCGAGTCGGGCACGCTGGCACCAGGTTTGGCCCCTTATGCTTGCCACCCGCATCTGAGCCGAGGCAGGCGTTTTGCTGAACCCGAAGCGCCCACCCGCAATTTGTTTCAGCGCGACCGCGACCGCATCGTGCATTCCACCGCGTTTCGCCGCTTGGTTTACAAAACCCAGGTGTTCCTCAACCATGAAGGCGATTTGTTTCGCACCCGCTTGACGCACTCGTTGGAAGTGGCGCAACTGGGGCGCTCATTGGCGCGTGCTTTGGGCTTGCATGAAGATTTGGTCGAAGCCATTGCCTTGGCGCATGACTTGGGACACACGCCATTTGGCCATGCCGGACAAGACGCATTGAACGACTGCATGGCGCCTTACGGTGGGTTTGAGCACAACTTGCAAAGCCTGCGCGTGGTGGACGGTCTGGAGGAACGCTATCCGCAATTTGATGGTTTGAATTTGTGTTTCGAAACCCGCGAGGGCATTTTGAAACATTGCTCACAACGCAATGCGCAAAGGCTGGAAGACGCAGAACCCGGCGGTGTGGGCTCACGCTTTTTGGCCAAGCAACAACCCTCGCTGGAAGCGCAGTTGTGCAATTTGGCCGATGAAATGGCTTACAACGCCCACGACATTGACGACGGCGTTCGCTCGGGACTCATCAGCTTGGAGCAATTGAAGGAAGTGGTTTTGTTCAATGCCTACATGGTGAAAGTGCAAGATGAATTTCCCGCGCTCACCGGCAGGCGTTTGCTGTACGAAAGCATTCGCCGCATGTTGAGCGACCAGGTGTACGACGTGATGGACACCACACGCGCTTCATTGCAAGAGCACGCACCTGCTTCGGTGGACGATGTGCGGCGCCTGCCAGCTTTGGTGCGTTTCAGCCCGGGGATGCGCGCGGCCAGCACCGAGATGAAACAATTTTTGATGCAGCGTTTGTACAGACACCCACAGGTGTTGCAGACCACCGAATGGGCACGTCTTGTGGTGCACGAATTGTTTGAAGCCTACATGCACAAGCCTTCTGCCATGCCCGAACAACATGTGAAACGCGCAGACCAGCCACGCGCCGTGGCCGACTACATCGCGGGCATGACCGACCGGTTTGCCACCAAAGAGCATGCGCGTTTGACCGGCAAAGTGCTTGCCTCATGACCATCGAAGCGCAAGTTGTCGCAGACACCCAAGCTTGGCTGGACAAGGCCGTCATCGGTTTGAACCTGTGCCCGTTTGCCAAAGCCGTGGTCAGCAAAAAACAAGTGCGCTATGCAGTCTGCCTGGACAGCGATCCCGAGCAAGTGTTGAAGGTGCTGCAACAAGAAATGCAGTGGCTGGTGGATACCGATGCCGCTTTGCTGGACACCACCCTGCTGATCGCCCCCCATTTGTTGCCGGATTTTTCAGCGTTCAACGAATTTTTGTTTGACTGCGATTCAGTGTTGGTCTCGATGGAATTAGAAGGCGTGTTGCAAATTGCCGACTTTCACCCGCGCTACCAGTTTGCGGGCACACAACCCGACGACATCAGCAACTTCACCAACCGCGCACCTTACCCCACGCTGCATTTGCTGCGCGAGGAAAGCATTGACAAAGCCGTGGCCGCGTTCCCGGATGCGTCGCTGATTTATGAGCGCAATGTGCAGGTGTTGGAGGCGTTGGGGAGGGATGGGTGGGAGGCTTTGGGGTTGAAGGTAAACACGGGCGTCATTCACAACCGATGACTGCACAGTCCTTGATTGACAAAAATTAGGCCATAAAGTTGCATTAAAAACAAATTAACCATGTATTTTCTCAAATAATCACATAAAATACATGGATGTACCAGCGGCAATTCCAGCAAAAGCTTCATCAGCTGCTTCAGCAATTTCCTGCTGTCGGACTGTTGGGACCGCGTCAGGCGGGCAAAACCACCTTGGCTTTTGCCCAAAAAAACTTGTATCCCAATGCGCTGTATTTGGACCTTGAGTTGCCTTCCGCGCAAAGGCAGTTAGAAGACCCCGAAGCTTTTTTGATGGCGCATGCGCAGCAGTTGGTCATCTTGGATGAGGTGCAGCGCATGCCTGAACTGTTCAACGTATTGCGCGGTGTCATTGACCAGCGTCGCCGCATGGGCCAAGCCAGCGGGCAGTTTTTGTTGCTCGGTTCTGCGTCAGGCGTGTTGTTGCAACAGTCCAGTGAGAGCCTGGCGGGGCGGGTGGCTTATGTGGAGTTACCGCCGCTTCAAGCTTCAGAAATTTTCACGGGCCATCACAGCGTGGCAGACATGAATGCTTTGTGGGTGCGCGGCGGTTTCCCTTTGTCTTGGTTAGCCACATCCGATGCTGACAGCATGACCTGGCGAGAGGTGTTCATTGCCACTTATTTGGAAAAAGACATTCCAGCCCTGGGGCCTCGCATACCCGCCACCACCTTGCGGCGTTTGTGGACCATGCTGGCCCACCACCAAGGCGAGTTGCTGGACCAGTCCAAGTTGGCAGCGGCCTTGGCCATCAATGGTCAAAACGTCAGCCGCTACATAGACTTGATGTGCGACTTGATGCTGGTGCGCCGCTTGCCCGCGTGGCACGGCAACGTGGGCAAACGTTTGATCCGCTCGCCCAAGGTGTATGTGCGCGACAGCGGCTTGGTGCATGCTTTGTTGGGCTTGTCGAACTTGGATGCGTTGCTGGGCCACCCGATAGCTGGTTCAAGCTGGGAGGGTTTTGTGCTCGAGCAGTTGATCAACGCAGCGCCGCAAGCCGAGGCCAGTTTTTACCGCACCAGCAATGGTGCCGAGGTGGACTTGGTGCTGACATTTCGCAATCAGCAAACTTGGACGATAGAGATCAAGCGGTCCAGCGCGCCCACCGTGTCAAGAGGTTTTTACCAAGCCTCGACCGACTTGAGCGCAGCGCGCAAACTGTTGGTGGCACCTGTTGAGCAAACGTATCCGATGAAGGAGGGTATTGAGGCAGTGAATCTGATGACAGCCCTTCAATGGGTGGCCGAGCAAAATCAAAGCAATGGTTAAATCTCCCATGCCCAAAGCCAAACACACCGCCGCCAAACAGCCATCCCCCAGCGAGCAATTGGATTTGCGCCCCGGTCAGTCCATCGAGTTGTTGAAAGAACTGCACATCCTCACGCGCGAGGGCAAGCTCAACCAAGACTCACGCCGCAAACTCAAACAGGTGAACCACTTGTTTCAGTTCATCGAAAAAATCCTCAAA
Organism: Comamonadaceae bacterium; assembly: GCA_947458415.1. Lineage (GTDB taxonomy): Bacteria > Pseudomonadota > Gammaproteobacteria > Burkholderiales > Burkholderiaceae_C > Limnohabitans. The sequence goes on from CANGZG010000006.1 coordinate 23,164, forward strand.
GACTTGCCCGCCAACGACGCGGGTCCTACGCTGGCCGACCACGGCGCGGGGAAGTCGTATTTGGGTTTCATTGTTTACGACTTGTTTTTCAAGAGCTTGGGCCAAGGCCACATTTACGGCATTGAAACCCGCAGTGAATTGGTGGACTCGTCCGCCGCGTTGGCGAAACGATTGGGCTTTGAGCGCATGCAGTTTCTCAACACCAGCGTCGCCGAGTCCGCGCAAAGCGATCGGTTGCCTGCGCAGATCGACGTGGTCACCGCGCTGCATGCGTGCGACACCGCCACCGATGACGCCATCGCTTTTGGTTTGCAAAAGCAAGCCAAGCACATGGTGCTGGTGCCATGCTGTCAAGCCGAGTTGGCGCGGGCGTTGAACAAAAACAAAGCGCTGAATTTGCAGCGCACGCCGCTGGCGGAGTTATGGCGGCATCCGTTGCACACGCGCGAAGTGGGCAGCCAGTTGACCAACGTGTTGCGCTGTTTGTATTTGGAAGCGCATGGTTACCAAGTGACTGTGACCGAGTTGGTCGGGTGGGAACACAGCATGAAGAACGAACTCATACTGGCGACATTCAACGGTCAGCGCAAGCAGGCGTCGGCCGATCGGTTGAAGGCGTTGTTACAGGAATTTGGGCTGTTGGAAATTGGGGTCAGATACCAATTAAACAGTTAATTGGTATCTGACCCCAATTTCCCCAATTTCAACCGCATCAGGTCTGGCGTGACGTTTTGCCAGTCCGGGTCGTTGATCAGCGGGAAATCCCCGGCCAATGCCGCCTGGCACATGCGCTGCAAAGTTTCGGCGTGAGGCAACACGGTGCCCGCAAACCTGGCCTGACCTTGGGCATCGGCGATCAAAAGCGTTGGAAAATTTTCGATATCGAGATCGCCGAGCAAATCATCATGGTTCTCGATATCCACCCACACGAACTTAACTTCGGGCCATTGCGACGCCAATTGCGCAAACACAGGCTGGTATTCACGGCAGGTGCCGCACCATTGTGCGCACAGGCAAAACACATGCATGGCAGGTCCCTGGGCGGGCGAGGACAACACTGACTTGGTCATGGTTCGCATGATAACGGTGCACCCCTGACAAACCGCAGAACTCGGCTCGCATTACCATCGCCGCATGGCCCGATTGCCCCGTCTCACATTGCCCGGTTACCCGCACCATGTCATCTTGCGCGGTAACAACCGGCAATTGATTTTCAAAGACAACGCCGATCGCCAAGCGTTTTTGGCATTGTTGGTCGGGCATTGTCAAAACCACCAAGTGGATTTGCATGCGTTTGTGTTGATGGACAACCATGTGCATGCGCTGGTGACACCGCAAGCAGACAAAGCCCTGTCCACCATGATGCAGCACGTGGGCCGCAGTTATGGGCGTTATTTCAATCAGCGACACGGGCGCACCGGCACCTTGTGGGAAGGGCGGTTTCGCAGCGCCTTGATTCAAACCGACCGTTATTTTTTGGCCTGCATGGTGTACATCGACCTCAATCCGGTGCGTGCCGGCATGGTGGCGCAGCCGCTGGACCACCCTTGGTCGAGTCACGCGCATTACGTTGGCGCACGACAAGACAGCTGGTTGGTGCCGCATCCGCTGTATTGGGCATTGGGCAACACGCCGTTTGCCAGAGAGCGTGCCTACGCGGACCTGGTTCAATCGGGTATTAACGAAAACGAAAAGCAGGTGCTCACATCGTCAGCATTGGGCGGCTGGGCCTTGGGCGAAGACGACTTCACCAAAGGCTTGCAGCCATTGACATCACGGCGGGTTCACAAGACCAAAGCGGGACGACCAGCCAGTGGTCAGACGCAAATTTGATCTGTCCCTAATTAAATAACCAAATAATTTAATCAGGATTTAATTGGGATCTGACCCCAATTATTTTGTTTGGACATGCGGGTTTGCTCGACTATGCTTACGCCCCTTGCACGATATTTCAAGAGGATGGCGAGATGCAGCACGCTTTTACCGAGGGTTTGTACCAGTCCAACCAAGAGCATGATGCTTGCGGTGTGGGTTTTGTAGCGCACATCAAAGGCCAGAAAAGCCATGAGATCGTGGCCCAAGCTTTGAAAATTTTGGAAAACCTCGACCACCGTGGCGCTGTCGGTGCTGACAAATTGATGGGCGATGGTGCTGGCATTTTGATCCAGTTACCAGACGCGCTGTACCGCGAAGACATGGCGCGCCAAGGCGTGACATTGCCGGCATTCGGCGAGTACGGTGTGGGCATGGTGTTCTTGCCCAAAGAAAGCGCATCACGTTTGGCGTGTGAACAAGAACTCGAGCGCGCCATCCGCGCAGAGGGGCAAGTGCTGTTGGGCTGGCGGGATGTGCCTGTGAACCAGGACATGCCGATGTCGCCGACCGTGCGCGCCAAAGAGCCGATGATTCGACAAGTGTTCATTGGGCGTGGCAACGATGTCATCGTGCAAGACGCGCTCGAACGCAAGCTGTATGTGATTCGCAAAACCGCCAGCGCCGCCATCTCGCACCTCAACCTCAAGCACGGCAAAGAATATTACGTGCCCAGCATGTCCAGCCGCACCGTCATCTACAAAGGTTTGTTGCTGGCGGACCAGGTCGGCACTTATTACAAAGATTTGCAAGACACACGCTGTGTCTCAGCGCTGGGTTTGGTGCACCAACGTTTTTCCACCAACACCTTCCCTGAGTGGCCGCTGGCCCACCCTTACCGTTATGTGGCGCACAACGGCGAGATCAACACCGTCAAAGGCAACTACAACTGGATGAAAGCGCGTGAAGGCGTGATGTCTTCCGCCGTACTTGGTGCCGATTTGAAAAAGCTCTACCCCATCAGCTTCGCAGATCAGTCCGATACCGCCACGTTTGACAATTGCTTGGAACTGTTGACCATGGCCGGTTACCCGATCAGCCA
>CANGZG010000007.1 GCA_947458415.1 Comamonadaceae bacterium
GCTGGCCCTGACGGCGGTCAGTGGCTCAGCGTCGAGCCTGTGTTGCAAGACCCCGCCCTCATTTACAAGACCACACCATGAACCCAACCGACAGCCTGCTGCGCTTGGCCGCAGTCATTGAATCCCGCAAATTGGCCAACGGCGGTAACCCCGACACCAGTTATGTGGCGCGTCTGTTGCACAAAGGCCCAGACGCCTTTTTGAAGAAAATTGGCGAAGAGGCCACCGAAACCGTGATGGCCGCCAAGGATGCGAACCACGGCGCAGACCCGCAGCACCTGGTCAATGAAATGGCCGATTTGTGGTTTCACTGCATGGTGGCGCTGGCGCATTACGGTCTGAGCCCGGCTGACGTCATCAACGAATTGGCGCGTCGCGAAGGCTTGGGCGGTTTGGAGGAAAAAGCATTGCGCAAGGCTTTGTTGCGCGAGGTAGGAGAAGACTGATGGCTGATGCACAAGACCCGAATTGCATTTTCTGCAAGATCATCCAAGGCAAGATCCCGTCACGCAAAGTCTATGAAGACGATGACATGTTCGCGTTTCATGACATCAACCCATGGGCACCTGTCCATTTTTTGCTGATCCCCAAATCACACATTCCATCGATGGCACAGGTTACCGAAGCGCACGCAGCCCTGCTTGGGCGCATGTTGGTCAAGGTGCCACAGCTGGCCTTGCAAGAGGGCGTCAACCCCTACCCTGAAGGTGGTTTTAGGCTGCTGACCAACACCGGGGCCGAGGGCGGACAAGAGGTTCACCACTTGCATTGGCACGTCATGGGCGGCCCTCGCCCATGGTTACGTGGGTAAGACTAGAATTCCTTCAGTTCATTGAGGAGCAATCTATGGGGACGTTTTCCGTTTGGCATTGGTTAATTGTTTTATTGATCGTGGTGCTGGTGTTTGGAACCAAAAAATTAAAAGGGCTGGGCGGCGACCTGGGTGGAGCAGTCAAAGGCTTCAAGGATGGCATGCGTGATGGCTCTGCGGCACCGGAAGAAAAACCCGCGGCCCCTGCGCAGCAAGTGTCTGCCACGGCGCCCGCACATGCGGAAAAGTCCACCATTGATGTTGAAGCCAAGAACAAGTCTTAAGCATGTTTGATTTAGATGTCTCCAAGTTGGCGGTCATCGGCGCGGTCGCGCTGGTGGTCATCGGCCCGGAGAAAATGCCACGCGTTGCCCGCACGATTGGCACCATGCTTGGCAAAGCACAGCGTTACATCTCTGACGTCAAAGCAGAAGTCAACCGATCCATGGAATTGGAAGACCTGAAAAAAATGAAGGAATCCATGGACACCGCGATGACCGATGTGCAGTCGAGTGTGCTCAACGCCACGACGCAATTGAACCAAGGCATTGCCAATTTGGGCCAGGACGGCACATCGACCGAGAACAACCAATTCGCCACGTTGTGGCAACCGCCACAACCTGAATACAAACACCCGGGCAAAAATTGGCGTCTGAAGCGCTCGGCCATGCCGCATTGGTACAAAGCAAGACAAGGTGTGCGCACCAAGGCGATGTCTGGTGCGGCGCGGGTGGCGCGGTTTCGGCCGACTGGCTTGGGTTCGAACAAAGTTTGATGCTGAATGTCTGATACAGGTTCCCAGGAAAACGACCCACTCGCCGGCTCTGAACAACCGTTTGTTCAACACCTGAAAGAGTTGCGCGACCGTTTGGTCAAGTCATTCATTGCCGTGGCGCTGGTGTGCGCCGTGCTCAGTGTCTTCCCCGGCCCGGCCCAGTTGTATGACTTTTTGGCAGCGCCTTTGGTCGCGCAATTGCCCCAAGGCGCGACCTTGATTGCCACGTCGGTCATCTCGCCGTTTTTGGTGCCACTCAAAATCCTGTTGATGGCGGGTTTTTTGTTGGCTTTGCCGGTGGTGCTTTACCAAGTCTGGGCATTTGTGGCACCGGGCTTGTACGCCCATGAAAAGCGTTTGGTGTTGCCCTTGGTCATGTCGAGCACCTTGTTGTTCTTCATTGGCGTGGCATTTTGTTATTACTTTGTTTTTGGTCAGGTGTTTCAATTCATACAGAGTTTCGCGCCGAAAAGCATCACTGCCGCACCTGACATCGAAGCTTATTTGAGTTTTGTGTTGACCATGTTCATCGCCTTTGGACTGGCGTTTGAGGTCCCGATTGTGGTGATTGTGCTGGCGCGCCTGGGTGTGGTCACGATCGAAAAACTCAAAGCTTTTCGCTCGTATTTCATCGTCTTGGCATTCATCATCGCGGCCATCGTCACGCCGCCGGATGTCGTTTCGCAGTTGGCCTTGGCCATTCCCATGGTCATTCTGTACGAGATTGGCATTTGGGCTGCTCAAATTTTCATAAAGCACACCAAAGCGCCGTCGGAAGAAGTGACCGGCGAGAGCCCCTGACCATGCGCCGACTTTGGTTGTTATTTGCCCAATCCGTCACCGTGTTGGTGGCGATTTGGTTTGTGCTGATCACCCTGAAACCCGAGTGGTTGCAACGTCCCCGTTTGTGGGGACCAGATGTTCAGGTGCTGCAAGCACCCACATTGAGCCAACAAACTGCCAGCACCGGCAGTTTGAGCATGGCCGCCAAACGCGCGTCACCCTCGGTGGTCAGCATCAATACCGCTTCTCGGCAAACCAACCAAGCTGACCGCATGCGCGACCCGTGGTTCAAGTATTTCTTCGGTGACCAAGACGAAGATTCACCGAACATGGGTTTGGGCAGCGGCGTCATAGTCAGCGCCGACGGCTACATACTGACCAACAACCATGTGGTTGAGCGGGCAGATGAAATCACCGTGGTGCTGAACGATGGCAGACGCACCCAAGCACGGCTGGTGGGTACCGATCCCGACACCGATTTGGCGGTGCTCAAAATCAAACTGGATCAATTGCCCGTGATGGTGTTGAGCAATTCAGACCAACTGCAAGTCGGCGACATCGTGTTGGCCATCGGCAATCCGTTTGGTGTGGGTCAAACCGTGACCAGTGGCATCGTGTCAGCGCTTGGTCGCAGCCAACTGGGCATCAACACGTTTGAAAATTTCATCCAAACCGACGCCGCCATCAACCCGGGCAATTCGGGCGGCGCACTGGTCGATGTTCAGGGCAATTTATTGGGCATCAACACGGCCATTTATTCCCGATCAGGTGGCAGCATGGGTATCGGTTTCGCCATTCCTGTCAGTACCGCGCGCCAAGTGCTAGAGGGCATCGTCAAAGACGGCCAAGTGGTGCGTGGCTGGATCGGGGTCGAGCCCACCGAACTCACTGCCGACCTCGCCAAAACCTTCAATATCCAACGCTCCCAAGGCGTCATCATCACTGGGGTGTTGCAGTCTGGGCCTGCTGCCCGTGCCGGTGTTCAGCCGGGCGATGTGTTGTTGGCTGTGGAGGGCCAGTCGGTGCAAACCGTGCCTGAATTGTTGGCAAAAGTGTCGGCGCTGAAACCGGGTCGGCCGGCGCGCTTGAAGTTTTTGCGTAAGAACGAAGAAATGGAATTCGCAGTCACTCCGGCGCAACGCCCTCGCGCGAAATCAGCGCCCCGTTGACATGGTGCAACGCAACGACCTTTTGGCTTATTGCAACCAACTGTTGCAGCCGCAGTTGTTCAAAGACTACGGGCCCAATGGCTTGCAGGTAGAAGGTCGCGCAGAAGTAAGAAACGTCGTCTCTGGCGTCACCGCCAGTCGTGCATTCATCCAAGCCGCGATTGAACAAGGCGCCGATACCTTGTTGGTCCACCATGGTTTGTTTTGGCGCGGCCATGATGGCAGCGTGACCGGCTGGCTCAAGCAGCGCTTGGCTTTGCTGTTGGCGCATGACATCAATCTGTTGGCCTACCACTTGCCTTTGGATGCGCATCCGCAATGGGGCAACAACGCCCAGTTGGGCGCACACATGGGCTGGCAAACCACTGGCACTTTCGGTGACCAAAGTCTGGGCATGCTCGGTCACCCTGCAAAAGGTGAAACAGATGCCGCCAGCTTGACCCGTGCATTGCAATCCCAACTTGGCACGACGCCGGTTGCCGTGGTGCCGGACCCCGAGCGCACCATCCGATGCATCGCTTGGTGCACGGGTGGGGCTCAGTCATGGTTTGAAAGCGCGATTGCTGCCGGGGCGGACGCGTTTGTCACCGGTGAAATTTCCGAGCCGCAAGCGCACTTGGCCCAAGAAACCGGCGTCGCCTTTTTTGCCTGCGGTCACCACGCCACCGAACGTTATGGTGCACCCGCGTTTGCCGCACATGTGTGCGGGCACCTCGGGCTGTCGCACCAATTCATCGACATTCACAACCCGGCTTGAGCTGTTGCGCGCCATGGGTTTGCCTGATCCACCTTTGCCAATCGCCCTGACCATGGGCGACCCGGCGGGCATTGGGCCGGAAATCATCCTCAAAGCATTCGCCAACCACGCAGCGCAAATGCATGGCTGTTGTGTGGTGGGCAATCTCACTGTCATGCGCCAACAGTTGGGCCTGTTGGCAAATGCGTTGCCACTGGGCGTCGAATGTGTCGAGGTGTCAGACATCAACCAAGCGCTGCACCTGCAGGCGGGACAAGTACCGGTCTGCCAAGTCACGCCAGACGCCCACATCGCCATGGGCGAAGTCAGCGCTTCGGCCGGGCTAATGGCCGCGGATGCGGTGCGTTTTGCCGCACGTGCTGCACTCGAAGGACGGGTCAGTGCAGTTGTCACAGCCCCTTTGCACAAAAAAGCCTTATCGCTGGCAGGCGTTGAATACCCGGGTCACACCGAAATGCTTCAAGCCTTGGCCGCTGAACATGTGGGTGTGGCGGTGGCCGATTTGCCTGTGCGCATGATGCTGAGTCGCCCGGGGTTGCGCGTGGTGTTGGTCAGCATCCATGTCTCATTGCGCCAAGCCATTGAAGCTGTCACCACTGCCCATGTGTTGCAAACTTTGCAAGTCATTGACCGCAGTGGGTTGCAGTTGTTTGGGCACCGCCCCGTTGTGTGGGTGGCTGGACTGAACCCGCATGCCGGTGAGGACGGGTTGTTCGGCCAAGAGGAAATGCGGGAAATTTCGCCTGCGGTGTCGGCTGCCAAAGCCATGGGCATCCAAGCAAGCGGTCCGTTTCCGCCGGACACCGTGTTCATGCAAGCCAGCCAACCCGGTGCCATGCATGTGCCCGATGTGGTGCTGGCCATGTACCACGACCAAGGGCTCATTCCCGTCAAGCTGGGGGGATTGGCCGAAGGGGTGAACCAAACACTGGGCTTGCCATTTGTGCGGACCAGCCCAGACCATGGAACGGCGTTTGACATCGCGGGCAAGGGCTTGGCAGACCCAGCCAGTTTGCTCGCTGCGGTGGCAGCAGCCCGCGCGTCATGCCATCAGCCACCCGCGAATAAAGCGAATACTTAAAGATTAACAACCTAAAGAGCGGGGCGTTGGTGACAAAACCCTATCTGAAAGGACCTCTGGTTTTTACCTAAGCCGCTCGGTTAGAATTGAGGGTTTTCGATGATCGCAATGAAATTCAGAGGTCTTGCATGAGTGAAACCACAGTAGACACAGGCAAACGCACTTGGCTCATCGCCTCTGGTTGCGCCGGTGTGGCAGGGGGAGCAGCGGTCGCTGTTCCCTTTATCAGCACATTCAGCCCGTCCGAACGCGCCAAGGCCGCCGGCGCAGCGGTTGAGGTGGACATCTCCAGCATCAAGCCTGGTGAAAAGCTCACGGTTGAATGGCGTGGCAAGCCAGTTTGGATCATCCGTCGCACACCAGAGCAGCTGGAAGCCCTGAAAAAAGTAGAAGCCCAATTGGCTGATCCGCAATCCCAGCGCAACCCTGACGAATTGACGCCCGCTTATGCACGCAACCAAATGCGATCCATCAAGCCCGAATTTTTCGTCGGTGTCGGTATTTGCTCTCACTTGGGCTGCTCGCCCAGCGACAAATTCCAAATGGGCCCACAGCCCTCGTTGCCTGACGACTGGCAGGGCGGCTTTCTTTGCCCTTGCCACGGTTCCACGTTCGACATGGCCGGTCGCGTTTACAAGAACAAACCCGCCCCTGACAACCTCGAAGTTCCTCCCCACATGTATCTGTCAGACAGTCGTTTGCTGATCGGCGAAGACAAAAAGGCTTAAAGGCGAACACCATGGCTGAATTCAAAGAGATTTCCCCCAACGCCCCCATGGCGGAAAAAGCACTGAACTGGGTAGACAACCGTTTTCCTTTGTCCAAGTTGTACAAAGAACATTTGAGCGAGTATTACGCGCCCAAAAATTTCAACTTCTTGTATTTCTTTGGCGTGTTGTCCTTGCTGGTGCTGGTCATTCAAATCGTCACGGGCATCTTCTTGGTGATGCATTACAAACCTGATGCAGCCACCGCTTTTGCTTCCGTCGAGTACATCATGCGCGATGTGCCATGGGGTTGGCTGATTCGCTACATGCATTCCACCGGTGCCTCCGCCTTTTTTGTGGTGGTTTACATGCACATGTTCCGAGGCCTGATTTACGGCTCATACCGCAAGCCACGTGAACTTGTTTGGTTGTTTGGTTGCGCCATTTTCTTGGCCTTGATGGGCGAAGCGTTCATGGGCTATTTGCTGCCTTGGGGCCAAATGTCTTATTGGGGTGCCCAGGTGATTGTCAACCTGTTCTCTGCCATTCCATTCATCGGACCTGATTTGGCATTGCTGATTCGCGGCGACTACGTGGTGGGCGACGCCACCTTGAACCGCTTTTTCGCTTTCCACGTGATTGCTGTGCCACTGGTTTTGCTGGGCCTGGTCGTGGCGCACATCATTGCACTGCATGAAGTGGGCTCAAACAACCCTGACGGCATTGAAATCAAAGCCCACAAAGACACCAGCGGCAAGCCCTTGGACGGCATTCCTTTCCATCCTTACTACACGGTTCACGACATCATGGGCGTGACAGGCTTCTTGTTGGTGTTCTCGGCCATCATCTTCTTTGCCCCAGAGTTCGGCGGATACTTTTTGGAATACAACAATTTCATTCCTGCTGATCCGTTGAAGACACCGTTGCACATCGCGCCAGTTTGGTATTTCACCCCGTATTACTCCATGTTGCGTGCCATCACCACAGAAATGATGTACACACTCATTGTGTGCGTGATCGCGGCGGCTTACCTTGGCGCAACACGCGCAGCCATCAGCAGCACACTCAAAGCGGCGGTCATTGGCGGCGCGCTGGTGCTGGTGGGTTTGATGTTGGCAATTGATGCCAAATTCTGGGGCGTGGTGGTCATGGGTGGATCGGTCATCATCCTGTTCTTCTTGCCTTGGTTAGACCATTGCGCTGTCAAGTCGATTCGCTATCGCCCCGATTGGCATGTGTGGCTTTATGTGGTGTTTGTGCTCAATTTCTTTGTGCTGGGTTATTTGGGCGTCAAGCCTCCCTCTTTGATGGGTGAGCGCGTTTCACAAATTGGCACTTTGTATTATTTCGGCTTCTTCCTGCTGATGCCATGGTGGAGTCGTTTGGGTGAAACCAAGCCAGTGCCTGCGCGCGTCCATTTTGTTGCACATTGAAAGTCGGCTGGAGCAAACAACCATGAAAAAAATCATTCTCAGCCTGCTGATCAGCATGTTCACCAGTTGGTCGGCTTTTGCTGCCACGGACACGATTCCTTGGGACAAAGCGCCCAACAAAATCAACGATCTGGGTGCGTTACAAAACGGCGCCAAGTTGTTTGTGAATTACTGCTTGAACTGTCACGCAGCCGCTTACATGCGCTTTAACCGTTTGACAGACATCGGTTTGACCGAACAGCAAATCAAAGACAACCTGCTTTTCACCACCGACAAGGTGGGTGAAACCATGAAGATTGCCATGGACCCGCGCCAAGCCAAAGACTGGTTTGGTGGCACACCGCCTGATTTGACAGTCATTGCCCGTTCACGCTCAGGCCATGGCGGAACAGGTGCTGACTACATCTACACCTACTTGCGCACCTACTACAGAGACCCAGAGAAAGCCACTGGATGGAACAATTTGGCGTTTCCCAATGTAGGCATGCCACACGTGTTGTGGGAGTTGCAGGGGGAGCGCAAACCTCTGTATGACACCGTCATGTCCCACGGCCACGAAGCGAAAGTGTTCAAAGGCTGGCAACAAGTCTCTGCCGGCAAACTCAGCCCAGCAGAGTACGATGCAGCGGTGGGTGATTTGGTCAATTACATGCAATGGATGTCCGAGCCCGCACAAAGCATGCGTGTCAAAGTGGGTGTGTGGGTCATGATTTTCCTACTCATATTCATGTTCATTGCTTGGCGTTTGAATGCCGCGTTCTGGAAAGACATTCGCTGACCGCGAACCCTCTCAACCCGCCATAGCGGGTTTTTACAACGGGCCTGGTTGGGCTCGTTACACTTTTTGTTTTCAGGAGCCACGCTCATGATGGTCTTGTACTCTGGGACAGTTTGTCCTTTTTCCCACCGTTGCCGTTTTGTGCTGTTTGAAAAAGGCATGGATTTTGAAATCCGTGATGTTGACCTTTACAACAAACCTGAGGACATCAATGTGATGAATCCTTACGGCCAGGTGCCCATCTTGGTCGAGCGGGATTTGATTTTGTACGAGTCCAACATCATCAACGAATACATCGATGAACGCTTCCCGCACCCCCAACTCATGCCGGGCGACCCGGTCGATCGCGCCCGTGTGCGTTTGTTTTTGTTGAACTTCGAAAAAGAATTGTTCACCCATGTCAGTTCGCTCGAATCACGCGCCCAAAAATCCAACGAAAAAGCCTTGGAGAAAGCGCGCTCACACATTCGCGACCGTTTGACACAACTTGCCCCCGTGTTTTTGAAAAATAAGTTCATGTTGGGCGACAATTTCTCCATGCTCGACGTGGCCATCGCGCCCTTGTTATGGCGACTGGACCACTACGGCATCGAGTTGTCAAAAAATGCTGCACCGTTGCTCAAATATGCAGAACGGATTTTTTCAAGGCCGGCTTACATTGAGGCATTGACGCCATCTGAAAAAGTCATGCGCAAATAACCCAATGGTTGCTGACACTTCGTCCACATCGACCCGGCCCTATTTGGTTCGTGCGCTGCACGAATGGTGCACAGACAATGGTTTCACGCCTTATGTGACCGTGTCTGTGGACGACAGCGTGCAAGTGCCGCGTGAGTATGTGAACAACGGTGAAATTGTGTTGAATGTCAGTTTTGATGCCACCAGTGGCATGCAACTGAGCAATGAGTTCATTCAGTTCAAAGCCCGATTTGGCGGTGTCGCCAGAGACATTGTGGTGCCCATGGGCCGCGTCATGGCCATTTACGCCCGAGAAAACGGCCAAGGCATGGCGTTTCCTGCCCCGGTTGCATCGACCGACACCGCTGGTTCAAAGCCAGATGCCAGCGAATCCCCAAGCGCTGATGCAACGCCGCCCACGGTCAGCGCCCCTCGTCCGCAACTCAAGCGAATCAAATGACGGGGTCAAGCGCCTTAGGTAGAATAGCTTCATTGCCGATTTAGCTCAGTTGGTAGAGCAACCGCCTTGTAAGCGGTAGGTCATCAGTTCGAATCCGATAATCGGCACCATTTAAAAAGCCAGCACCTTCCAAAAAGGTCTGGCTTTTTTCTTGCGCCATGTCAACATCAGTCGCGATCTTTGGACTCGTCCCCGTCTCATGAAGATGATGGGGTTAATGCCAACTGCACCACCCGTCACAGGGTTTGTTGAAACAATGCGTCAATCCCGTTCATGAGTGTTGCCATGCGCTTTCAACGATGTTTATTGCAGTGTGTGATGGTGATGGCCAGCATGCTTGGTTCGATCACCGTTTCGCTCGCCCAAACAGTCACCCACATTGGGATGCTGGAACCCGACACGGTCTCTCGCATGTGGTCGTTCATCAAGGACAAAACCCAGGCGCCCGCGGACCTGCCGGTCCCGCCAATCGTGGTGGATGAATCCTTGCCGAAGAATGTCCGCCTGATGTTCGAATTCCCCAGCCAGTTGTCGCCTGAGACTGAAATGCGCATCAGGCTCAACCCACGCAATTTGATGGCGTGGAACAACGGCATGTGGCATTGGGCCGTGGGTCATGAAATGACCCACTATGCGTTTTTGCTTCGTGAAAACGGCTGGCAAGAAAAGACTTGGTACGACAACCAATTGAAGCACCATTGCGATTACGAATTCATGACCATCACGCAAAAATTGGCCGAGTTATTGTGGGAAATATACGAATCCAGCGAAGACCGTCTGCACATGTACATTGAAGCCAACAAAAGTTGCAGGCACCAGCCTAACCAGTGACGGCTCAGCGCGACATCACTTTGATGCGTATGTGTTGAACAGGATGCCCTTTGCTGCGCAAATGGGCACCAATGTCGGGCAGCCATTGGCGTAATTTGGCTGCGGCCGCATTGTGTGTCACCAACAAGCACCATCCCGTCTCATCGATTGGCCCGGCTTTGAGCTGGGCGTGCAAATCGGCTGGCAGCAATGCCTTGAGCCCGAGCAAATAGGTGTTCGAGGTTTGGTGCAAAGAGAGCATGCCTGACAAGGTGTCGGACTGGGCAATCGCGTCTATCACACTGGTGCGCTGGGGCGGGGAGGGGGCAGGTCTGGACATAGGGAATTATGGACTTGCGCACAGGTAAAATGATCAGCTTCGAAAAAGGAACCAGCGTCCATGGCCTGCCATTCGGCAAGGCATGGTCGTTTTGCTTGTATGGCCTTCAATCCTCTGACTTTCATTTTTGGCAGCCGCAATGACCGGTTGCTCAAAACCTATCGCAAAACACTTTTGCGCATCAATGCCTTGGAAGTTCCGCTCGAGTCGTTGAGCGATGAGCAACTGAAAGCCAAAACCACCGAATTCAAGCTACGGCATCAGCAAGGCGAAAGTCTGGATGATTTGTTGCCAGAGGCATTTGCGGTGGTGCGTGAGGGCTCAAAGCGTGTCATGAAAATGCGCCACTTTGATGTGCAAATGTTGGGTGGCATTGCGTTACACCAAGGAAAAATTGCGGAGATGCGCACCGGTGAGGGCAAAACACTCACAGCCACGCTCGCGGTGTATTTGAATGCCTTGTCTGGTTTGGGTGTGCATGTGGTCACGGTCAACGATTACTTGGCCAACCGCGATGCCCAGTGGATGGGCCGCTTGTACAACTTTCTTGGTTTGAGCGTGGGCGTCAATTTGGCGCAATTGTCGCGCGAGGAAAAACAAAACGCTTACCGCAGCGACATCACTTACGGCACCAACAACGAATATGGTTTTGATTATTTGCGCGACAACATGGTTTATGAGCCTGTTGAACGCGTGCAGCGAAAACTCAATTACGCGATCGTCGACGAAGTTGACTCGATTTTGATTGACGAGGCCCGCACGCCACTGATCATCAGCGGACAAGCCGAAGACCACACCGAAACTTACCTGGCGATGAACAAGGTGGTACCCCATCTGACGCGGCAAGAAGGTGAGATGGATTTGCGCACCGGCGAAGGCGTGATCACCCCCGGCGACTTCACGTTGGACGAAAAATCCCATCAGGTTTACCTGACGGAACTCGGTCATGAAAAGGCTGAAAAAATCCTCTCCGACATGGGCATGCTGCCTGCGGGATCGTCTTTGTACGACCCGTCACACATCGGTTTGGTGCACCATTTGTACGCCGCGTTGCGCGCCCAGCATCTCTACCATTTGGACCAGCATTACGTGAACCAAGGCGGCGAAATCATCATCGTCGATGAATTCACCGGCCGTTTGATGTCAGGCCGTCGCTGGAGCGATGGTTTGCACCAAGCGGTGGAAGCCAAGGAAGGTGTGCCGATCCAGGCTGAAAACCAGACCATGGCGTCGATCACGTTCCAAAATTATTTCCGTTTGTACGACAAGCTCAGCGGCATGACCGGCACGGCTGACACCGAAGCCTATGAATTCCAAGAAATTTACGGTTTAGAAACCGTCATCATCCCGCCGAACAAACCGAGTCGCCGTGAAGACCAACTCGACCGTGTCTACAAAACCACCGAGGAAAAATACAAGGCGGCCATTGACGACATCAAGGAATGCCACGGTCGCGGCCAACCCGTGTTGGTGGGCACGACCTCAATTGAACTCTCTGAATTGCTCTCAGGCATGCTCCAAGCGGCGGGTCTCAAGCACCAAGTGCTCAATGCCAAGCAACATGCCAGCGAGGCCGACATCGTGGCGCAAGCCGGTGCACCCGGTGCCATCACCATTGCTACCAACATGGCTGGGCGGGGTACCGACATCGTCTTGGGCGGCAACGTCGAAAAAGCCATTGAAAAGTTGATGGCAGACGACAGCATCAGCGAGTCTGACAAAGCCGCCAAAGCCCAACAACTTCGTGAAGCTTGGGCGCTTGAACATGAAAAAGTGAAAGCTGCGGGTGGCTTGCGCATCATCGCGACCGAGCGTCACGAGTCGCGACGCATTGACAACCAGTTGCGTGGCCGCTCGGGCCGCCAAGGTGACCCAGGTTCGTCGCGTTTTTATTTGAGCTTGGACGATTCGTTGATGCGCATTTTCGCGGGCGAGCGTGTCAAGGCCATCATGGACCGTTTGAAGATGCCCGAAGGCGAAGCCATTGAAGCGGGCATGGTCACGCGCAGCATCGAAAGTGCGCAGCGCAAAGTGGAAGCGCGCAATTTCGACATTCGCAAGCAATTGCTGGAATACGACGATGTGTCCAACGACCAGCGCAAAGTCATCTACCAGCAACGCAACGACATTTTGGATGCGTCAAACCTGACCGCGCAAATTGCCAGTTTGCGAGAGGGTTGTTTCACCGACATCGTGCGTCAATTTGTGCCGCCTGAGTCGGTCGAAGAGCAATGGGACATGGCGGGTTTGCAAAGCGTCTTGCGCAACGATTGGCACATCGACCTGCCCTTGGTCCAGTGGGTCGAACAAGCGCAGTCCATCACCGACGAAGACATCCTGCACAAAGTGGTGGATGCAGCACACGCGGCATTCCAACAAAAATTGGACACCGTGGGTGTGGACCAATTCACCCCGTTCATGCGGGCGGTGCTGCTGCAAAACATCGACAGCCATTGGCGCGAACATTTGTCTTCACTGGACTATTTACGCCAAGGCATCCATTTGCGTGGCTATGCACAAAAGCAACCCAAGCAAGAATACAAGCGCGAAGCGTTTGAGTTGTTCGGCCAGTTGTTGGACATGGTCAAAAACGAAGTCACCCGGATTTTGATGACGGTGCAAATCGAAAAAGCCGAGCAAATTCAAGAAGCCGCCCAAGCCATCGAGCAACGCGCAGACGCGGTCACCAACCTCACCTACTCAGCGCCAGACGAAACCGGCCAAGCCCAATTGTTTGGTGCAGACACTGCAACAAGCCAAAGCACGGTCCCTGTCGTCGGTCGCAATGAGCCTTGTCCGTGCGGCAGTGGCAAGAAATACAAGCACTGCCACGGCAAATTGGCCTAAGCCATGGCTGTTCACCTGACCGTTGCCCGTCCCGAGGATTTGCACCCGATTGCCGGATTGCAAATTGGCGTGACCGAAGCTGGCGTGCGCAAAGCCCACCGCAAAGACTTGACCGTGATCACCTTGGACGAAGGCGCTGCCGTTGGCGCGGTCTTCACGCAAAACCGTTTTTGTGCTGCCCCGGTGCAGTTGTGCAAACAGCATTTGGCAGCTGGCCAAGGCATTCGTGCGCTGGTCATCAACACTGGCGTGGCCAACGCGGGCACTGGCCAAGACGGGTTGAACCATGCATTTGCTGTGTGCAGCGCATTGGCCCACGAACTGGGCGTGAAGCCGCAACACATCCTGCCGTTTTCCACTGGTGTCATCATGGAACCCTTGCCGGTGCAACGCATCGTCGATGGTTTGCCCAAAGCCTTGGCCGCCCGCTCCGAGGCCAATTGGTCTTTGGCCTCGCAAGCGATCATGACCACCGACACCTTGCCCAAGGCCATCAGTCGCCAATGCGAGTTGGATGGCCGCACGGTCACTGTCACTGGCATGTCCAAAGGCGCCGGCATGATCCGCCCCAACATGGCCACGATGCTCGGGTTCTTGGCGACCGACGCTGCGATTGACCCGGCGCTGATGAATGGCTTGGCCCACGAATTGGCAGAGGCTTCCTTCAACCGCATTTCGATTGACGGTGACACGTCAACCAACGACTCTTTTGTGGTCATTGCCACGGGCAAAGCTGCCAACCCTACCGTGACCGATTGGCTCAGCCCATCAGCCAGCAAACTCAAGCAAGAGTTGATCAATGTGGCGCGTTGGTTGGCGCAAGCGATTGTGCGTGACGGTGAGGGCGCCACCAAATTCATCACGGTGAGCGTCGAAGGTGGTCGCGATGCCGCCGAGTGCCGTCAAGTGGCTTATTCGATCGCGCATTCACCCTTGGTGAAGACCGCTTTTTTTGCCAGCGACCCCAACCTCGGCCGCATATTGGCCGCCGTGGGTTACGCGGGTGTGGCCGATTTAGACCAAGGCTTGATTGAACTGTTTTTGGACGACGTGCATGTCGCCACGCATGGCGGGCGTCACCCCGATTACCGTGAGGAAGATGGCCAGCGCGTGATGAAGCAAGATGAAATCACGGTTCGCGTGTGGTTGGGACGCGGACAATCCCATGACCAAGTGTGGACGTGTGACTTGAGCCACGACTATGTCACCATCAACGCAGACTACCGAAGCTGAGCCATGAACGACGCTTTGGAACGCATGCTGCACCGCGCCGAGTTGTTGATGGCGCGCATCGAACTGATACTGCCTCAACCCTTGCACGCACCAGATTGGCAGACAGGCATCGCATTTCGTTACCGCAAGCGCAGCAGTGGACATGGTGTCCTTGAAGCGGTGCGGCACGTGGGGCAGATGTCCTTGGATGATTTGAAAGAAATCGATCCACAAAAAGAAAAAATCCAGCGCAACACCTTGCAATTCCTGCAAGGCAAACCCGCCAACAATGTGCTGCTGACCGGCGCCCGTGGCACGGGTAAATCGTCATTGGTGAAAGCGTGTTTGAACACCTATGCCACTCAAGGCTTGCGCTTGATTGAAGTTGATAAACAGGACATGGTTGATTTGCCGGACATCATTCATGTGGTGGCTGATCGACCAGAAAAATTCATCGTCTTTTGCGATGACTTGAGTTTTGACGAAGGCGAACCCGGCTACAAGGCTTTGAAATCCATTTTGGACGGCACGGTGGCTGCAGCCACCCCGAATGTGCTCATTTATGCCACCAGCAATCGCCGCCATCTGTTGCCCGAATACATGAAGGACAACCTCAGTTACACCCACACCGACGATGGCGAAGTGCATCCTGGCGAAGTGATCGAAGAAAAAATTTCTCTCTCAGAACGTTTCGGTTTGTGGGTGAGTTTTTACCCGTTCAGTCAAGACGAATACCTGCGCATCGTTGACCAATGGTTATCCGCGTTGCAGGTGCCTGCCACGCTCTGGCCGCAAGCACACCCCGAGTCTCTGGTCTGGGCGTTGGAAAGAGGCTCGCGCAGCGGACGCGTGGCTTACCAATTTGCCCGAGACTACGCTGGGCGTTTGGCCACAGGCGGGGCATGAGCCAGCAGGTCCAGCCATCGGTGCGGGTGGTTGATGCCCACCTGCCGCGTGCGAATGTGGCTGACAGACCCTTGATTCAAGTCGCCGTGGGGGTGTTGTCCCATCCCGATGGCCATTTTTTGTTGACCACCCGCCCGCCGGGAAAAGCCTACGCTGGCCATTGGGAGTTTCCTGGCGGCAAAATTGAGGCCAATGAAACCGTCGAGCAAGCGTTGGCTCGCGAACTACACGAAGAGCTGGGTATTCACGTCACGCAAGTCACTCGCTGGCGCGATGAGCAAATCGATTACCCGCATGCTTGGGTGCAATTGCATTTTTGCAAAGTGACCAAGTGGCAGGGCGAATTGCAAATGAAAGAAGGCCAACAATTTGCTTGGCAGCAACTGCCTGTTACCGTGGCGCCAGTGTTGGCGGGAACGCTGCCGGTGCTGGAATGGTTGGCTCAGGCGCAGAGCTCTATTTCAAATTCAGCGTTGCCCACGGCTGTTTGAGGTTTGCCTTCCCAGTTTTGGTGGATCAAGCGCACCCAAACCATCATGCGGTTGCCACTGATTTCGGGCACCAAGCCTTGTGCCTCGTCAATGAACAAGCGCATCATTTGGAAACGCCCCTGGGGCAAGGCTTGTTGGAACTGGCCTTGGTTGGCCACCACACGTTGCGGCGAACCGCTTTCGCGCAACAAACGCATCAACAGGCCCACGCTGTCTTGCAACACTTTGAGTGGTTCTGACCATTTCAAAATGTCTTTGCGGCGAAGGTCAGGGTCGCGTTGTTGCCAAGCGTGATAGCCGGGCAAATCAAATGCACAGGTACCGCCCGGCACGGCCACACGGTTGCGCAAGCTGCTGAGGAAATCACTTTCCGTCACGCATTGGCTGATGCGAGCCCCTTGGGTATTGAAGCCTTGCAAGCATTTGTCAATGTTGCCCAGCAATTCATCCAGCACAGCTTCTGACACAGAAGGGTTGCCTCTGTAACTGCTGAACTGCTGTTTGTGTCTTTCAAGTTCTTTGAGGATGTCAGATTTCAAATCGGAACGGCCACCGACATCGATGATTTCAAACAAGGTGGTGAGCGCGAAATGGTGATCGATTTCTGAGGAACGCAACAACAGGTGCTCAAAACGCCCGAGCAAATATTCCAACCGCAAGTAAGTGCGAATTCGTTCGTTAAAGGGGTGTTCGTAGAGAATCACAAAAAGCGCACAGGTAGGGGATTGTTGACAAGGGAAATGATAACCGCTGTCTGCAACGGTTTGAGGCGGATGATGCTCACAAGTGCAGCTGAATCGCTTGCGCTGCTCGGTCCAAACGGCCCATGTCATCGACATCGTTGGCCACCACCCAGTCGGCGGCGCTGAGCCGTTGCGCGCGGCTGGCTTGCGTGGCCATGATGCCCTGAACTTGCTCGGCACTCAGGCCACTGCGCTGCATGACTCGCCGGATTTGCGTCTCTGCCGAGCAATCCACCACCAGCACACGGTCGACGGCTTGGCGCCAATGGGCTGACTCGACCAGCAAAGGGATGTCCAAGACAACCAAGGGTTTTCCCTCGGTCTTCAAACGGGACTCTTGCGCCAACAGGGCAGCAAGAATTTTCGGATGCAACAAGGCTTGCAAGCGCAAACGGGCTTCGGGCGCTGCAAACACCAACGCGCGCATGCGTTCTCGGTTCAAACTGCCGTCAGAGGCAATGAACTCGGACCCAAACGCTTTTGCGATATCGGGCATGGCCTCGCCGTGTGCGGCAGTCAATTGGCGCGACAAGGCATCGGCATCGATCAATGCCACACCGCGCGCGACCAAGCGTTGCGCCAAGGTGGACTTGCCGCTGCCGATGCCTCCGGTCAAGCCTATGCGTCTGAATGCGGTGTGCGACATGACCGCGAGTCTATAAGACCCAGCGTCACATCACTTGCCCGAGTTGAAAGACGGGCAGGTACAAAGCCACCACCATGCCGCCAACCAAGCCTCCGAGCACCACCACCAACAAAGGTTCAATCAACTGCGTGAGCGATTGAACCAGGTGTTCAAGCGCCTCGTCTTGCGCGTCAGCGGCTTTGCCGAGCAACGCCGACAGGCTGCCAGATTGTTCGCCGATGTCGATCATCTGCACCAACATCGGTGGGTACAAACCGATGAAGTCACCACTGGGATGGTGTGTGGTGTCATCGAGTTGCCGCAGCGCATCTGACAAGGCAATGCCTTTGAACACCGCGTCACGCACCCTCAAAGTTGACAACGCATACACACGGTTACCGCAAGCACCGGCCACCGTGTCCAAGGTGTCCAGCAGCGGCACGCCGGACTGCAACAGCATCGCCATGCAACGTGTCCAAATGGTGAGGTTGGTGTTGATCACCAACGGTGCCAACAGCGGCATGCGAAGCGCACGAACCGCCACAAACCATTGAAATTTGACGCTGGTTTGGTGGTGTTTGTGGATCAACCAGCCAGCGGCACAGATGCCACCTGACCAGAACCAACCCCAGCGCATCAAGCCCTCGCTCATCCCCAACATCAGTTGCGTGGCCCATGGGAGCTCGGCGCCGAATGACGCAAAAATCGATTGAAACACGGGCACCACCCAGACCAAAATCACGGCCACGACACCCAGCGCAATCACCAACACCGCCACCGGATAGACCAGCGCCATGCGCACTTTTCTGAGCAATTGCTGTTGACGTTCGGTGTGCCATGCCAATCGGTTGAGCATGTTGTCCAAGTTCCCAGACAACTCACCCGCTGCCACCATCTGGCAATACAAAGGCGAAAACACGCTGTGCTGTTGCAAGGCCGCTTGCAGCGACAAGCCAGCCGCAATGTGTGCACGCAGTTGTTCAACCACTTGACCGATGGCTTGTGCTTGCAGCCCTTTGTGGATCGCGTCCAAGGCTTGCAGCAAGGGCACGCCTGAGGACACCAGTGTGGCCAATTGCCGGGTGAACGCTGTCAATTCACGCGCACTGACCGCGCGAAAACGTGCGACTGTGGCAACCCCTCGATGGAGCGGCATGGGCTGGTCAGGTCGTGACGTGTCAATCATGGGTGGCGGCCATCACTTCTTCCAACGTCGTCTCACCCGCATCGACTTTGCACATGCCCGCTTCTCTGAGGCTTCGAACACCGTCGCGCGCCGCTTGGGCTGCCAATTCAGCGGTGCTGGCTTGCTGGAGCACCAAGGGTTGCAAGGCGGGGGTGATGGGCATGACTTGGTGAATCGCCAGCCGTCCTTTGTAACCATCGAGGCATTGCGGGCAACCTACAGCACGGTAACCCGCTCGGTCTGGCTGTGGTTGTTTGCATGCATTGCACAAACGGCGCAACAAGCGTTGGGCACAAACCAACACCACGCTGCTGGCCAAATTGAAACCCGCTATGCCCATGTGATTGAGCCGGGTCAAAGTAGACGGCGCGTCGTTGGTGTGCAGGGTAGACAACACCAAGTGACCGGTTTGCGAGGCTTTGACCGCCATGTCAGCCGTGGCCAAGTCACGGATTTCACCGACCATCAAAATGTCTGGGTCTTGTCGCAGCAAAGCGCGCAAGGCAACATCGAATGTCAACCCGATGCGTTCATTGACATTGATTTGGTTGGCACCCGGCAACACAATTTCTGACGGGTCTTCCACGGTGGCGATGTTCACCGCCGGGGTGTTCAGCTGGTTCAGACAGGTGTACAAGGTCACTGTTTTGCCAGAGCCTGTTGGCCCTGTGATCAACACCATGCCGTTGGGTCGGTGAATGGCTTCTTGCAGTTGTGTGAGTTCTTTGTCAGGCAAGCCGAGCGCCTCAAAGCTCAGAGGTTGAGATTGCACATCCAAAATGCGCAGCACCAATTTTTCGCCATGCAGGGTCGGCAAACTGCTGACCCGCATGTCGATAGAACGTTGTGGCAACGCGAGTTGAAAGCGGCCATCTTGCGGCAGTCTTTTCTCTGCGATGTCCATGCGCGACTGCACTTTGATGCGCGAGACAATTTGCTCTCGCAGGCTGGCCGGCGGCGCGGGCATTTCATACAAATGGCCATCACGGCGAATCCGCACGCGCAGCAAATTCTCGAAGGGTTCGAGGTGGATGTCTGACGCTTTCAAAGACAAACTTTGCAGCAGCAACTGGGACAACCATTCGACGGCTTGCAGGTCTGGCGGGTTGGGGCGTTCGTTCACAGAAAGGCGAGGGTTCATGCGAGGCAATGTAATTTCGTGCATGGGCGCCGTGTGTGACCAGGGATCAGTCTTTCCGTGAGTCCGGCTCATGCCAGCAGCCATCGAAACAGTGCAAGCCATCATTTGGCAGAATGGCCGTGACTTCACATTTCTTTCAGCAGACAGATTCACATCAAGCCCGCCATGCGCATGTCGAAATACTTTCTCACCTTTTCATTGGTGTTCGCTCTGTCCCTCAGCCATGCCCAATTGACCACCGGGGAGTTGCAATGCACGCAAGCCGTGTTGGGTGCGCCGTTCAGCGTGGTGTTCGCCGGTCAAACCGCCGAACTGACGTTCAAGGGGGATGTTTACCGTTTGTCGTTCAACCGGGCTTGGCGTTCGCAAGACGGTGAAACATGGACCGATTACAAAGACGGTTCGTTGGTGGTGACCACCAACATTCCCTCTGACCGCTATGTCTCGGTCGGCAAAATTGGCAGCATGCACAGTCTGGCCTCTTGTGATGTCCAAGCCAAGCCATGAGCCAAACGCGCTGGCTGTGTCTCAAGGCTTCGCCACAGCGAGTGATTAAGCTATCGGGTTTTCAAGGAGAAAACACATGCGCTTAGCCAATCACACCGTACTCGTCACTGCCGCTGGACAAGGCATCGGTCATGCCGCTGTCATGGCCATGGCTGCCGAAGGCGCGACGGTTTGGGCAACGGACGTGAAGCCCGAGTTGCTTAAATCGTTTGAAGGCCATGCCCGCATTCACACCGCGGTGTTGGATGTGTTGGACAAACCGGCCATCCATGCCTTGGTCAAGCGGATTGACAAAATCGATGCGGTGTTCAATTGCGCGGGCCATGTCCACAGCAACACCGCGCTGGATGCCACCGACGAGGATTGGGATTTCGCCATGAACCTCAACGCGCGTTCACAGTTTTGGATGATCCAAGCCGTGTTGCCCCACATGCTGGCCCAGGGCGGCGGCAGCATCATCAACATGGCGAGTGTGGCTTCCAGTATCAAAGGCTTGCCCAACCGGTTTGTCTATGGCGTGAGCAAAGCCGCGGTCATTGGGTTGACCAAAGCCGTGGCTGCGGATTACGTGGGCCAAGGCATTCGCTGCAACGCCATTTGCCCAGGTACCGTCGACACCCCGTCATTGCAAGACCGCATCAACAGCCAAGCCGACCCGGTGCAAGCGCGCAAAAACTTCATCGCCAGACAGCCCATGGGTCGGTTGGCACAAGCCCATGAAATTGCACCGATCGTGGTGTTTTTGGCCAGCGATGAATCTCGCTTCATCACGGGCAATGCTTACTCGATCGACGGCGGCATGACGATTTGAAACCGCCCCCTTGAAATTGCCTGACCGGCCCAAAAGTATGTTTCATCAAGGTGCCTTCGGGGCCTTGGTGTTTCATTCACTTGCTTGTTTTCAAGGAGATTTCAAATGGCTTACGCATTCGGACGCAACCTGCTTTTAAGTTCTGTCGGCTTTGAACGACTGATCGACGCGTTTCAACAACTCGAAACCGGTGACCCGGCATCGCGGGCACAAACCTACCCCCCCTACAACATCGTCAAGCACAACGAAAACGACTACATGATCGAAGTCGCTGTCGCAGGTTTTCAGCAAGACGACATCGAGATCACCGCCGAGGGCAACAAACTCAGCATCATCGGCAAAGTCAAAGCCAATGCGCAAGGCGAATACTTGCACAAAGGCATTGCCACACGCGATTTCACCCACCAATTCACGCTGGCTGAAACCGTGGTGGTTCGCTCAGCCGACATGGTCAACGGTTTGCTGGTCATCCGTCTGGAAAATGTCATTCCTGACGAAAAATTGCCTCGCAAAATCCTGATCGGCGGCACCGCCAAAACCGTCGTGGAAGACCGCTTGGCGGCTTAAGGCCAACAGCGTCAACCGCAGCGGTTGACCTTGTTCACACCAGCCCTTGGTTGCCCGCAGCCAAGGGCTTTTCGTTGCGGCAAATCAGGCCGAGCATTGCCGCGACAATCCCTGCATGTCTTCGTCTTTTTCTGAATTGCTGGCGCATCGCCAGTTCATGCGTTTTTGGTTGGCGCGAATTTGCGGGATCACCGCCCACCAAATGCTGATGCTGGCCATCAGTTGGCACCTGTATGAATTGACCGACAGCGCGTGGGACCTCGGTTTGGTGGGCTTGTTTCAATTCATCCCGGCGTTTTTGATGGCCTTGCCCGCCGGGCATGTGGTTGACCGTTTGCACCGGGGTCGAATTTTTGCCACTTGCATGGCGGTGTTGGGTTTGGTGGCGGTGGTTCTGGGTTTCGCCACTTCCCAAGGACAAACCAGCCGGGAGCTGATTTTTGCCGTCGCCTGGGTATTGGGTTTCACGCGGGCTTTTCAAATGCCCGCGCAGCAGGCCATCACCCCGTTGCTGGTGCCTAAAGAACTGTTTCAACGCGCAGTTGCGCTCAGTTCCACGGGCGTGCAAATGGCGGTGATTGGCGGACCTGCAGTGGGTGGCTTGCTTTATTTGGGTGGCGCGTTGACGGTTTACCGTGTGTGTGCGGTGCTGTTTACCTTGTCCATGCTGTTGACCTTGTGGGTGCGCTACCCGCACGTGGTCAGGCAGCACAGTTTGAGTTGGCAATCGCTGTTCGCAGGCGTGGCGTTTGTCTGGCAACGCAAGGTGTTGCTGGGGGCGATTTCTTTGGATTTGTTTGCAGTGTTGTTGGGTGGGGCCACGGCACTGTTGCCGATGTTTGCCCGCGACATCTTGCATGTGGGCCCTGACGGTTTGGGTTTGTTGCGGTCCGCGCCTGCGGTGGGTGCGTTGTGCATGTCCATCGCCATCACCCGTTGGCCGATCCAGCGCCGGGTGGGTTACAAATTGTTGGCAGCGGTGGCCGTGTTTGGGTTGGCCAGCATGGTGTTTGGCATGTCCGACCATTTCGTGTTGTCCTTGGTGGCGCTGGCTGTCACCGGCGCAGCTGACAACATCAGTGTGGTCACCCGTTTGACCTTGATGCAAATGGAAACGCCTGATGAGATGCGGGGTCGGGTCGCTGCGGTCAACGGCGTGTTCATCGGCGCTTCCAACGAACTCGGCGAATTCGAATCCGGTTTGACCGCGGCGCTGTGGGGACCGGTGATCTCGGTGGTGGCCGGTGGCATGGGCACGGTGGCCATCGCCTTGGCTTGGTTCAAACTGTTCCCTGACTTGGCCCGGCGCGACACGCTCTGACATTGCCACTGCCCCATGCCGGCAAGGGCTTTGCCATGGGCTTGCATGCACTGCGCGTGCTTGGTGCAAACTTCGTTTTTGTTTGGGGGTGTCTGCATGCGCATTCGATCTTGGTGGGTGGCGATGACCGGTGCTTGTCTGTCTTGCACCGTTTGGGCTGCGGCTGAATTTCAGCAGATCGAGTACACCCCGCCTGAAATCGATTACGACGTCATCAGCCGCCTGTGGGGCTTTGTCAAGCGCAGCACGCACGCGCCCATGGACTTACCGCCGCCCAGGTTGGTGTTGGATTGGCATGTGCCACCCTTTGCGCGCATGGGTTTTCAATACCCGACAGAAAAATTTCCCGAGTACCCGATGCAAATCAGCATTGCGCCGCGCACCATCGAGCAGTACAGCAAAGAAATGGTGACATGGGGCGTGGGCCACGAGTTGGTGCATTACGCGTTCATCCTGCGTGAAAACCAATGGCGTCGTGGGCAAGCGACCTTTCAGGACCAACTCAAACACCACTGCAACCCGGAGTTCAAAGACCTGACCCGCGCCATCGCCGATGAAATTTGGAAGATTTACCACAGCGATACCCAGCGCGCGGCCATGTACGACGAGGTGGAGAAAAGCTGTTTCAACGAACCCAATCAGTGAGTTCGGCTGCCTGGTTCAGCCGTTCATTCCAACCAAGCCACGATCTGTGAATGGCCGCCTGCTTTGGCCATGTCCAGCGCCGTCAAGCCGCGCTCGTCTTTGAGGTTTTTGTTGGCACCCTTGGCCAGCAACAAACGCACCGCCTCGCCATGGCCTTGACCGGCTGCCCACATCAGAGGCGTCAAACCATCGATGTAGGCCGCATCCACCAAAGCGCCAGCGCTCAGCAGCAGATTCACCACCTTGTCATGGCCCATGCCCGCCGCATACACCAAGGCAGATTTGTGCAGACGGTCTTCTTCCTCGAGCTTGGCACCTCTGGCGATCAGCAGGGCCACCATGTCGGTGTTGCCTGAATAAGCCGCCGCGATCAGCGGGGTGACTTTTTCGAGCGATGGCAGGTTCACATCGGCACCGGCATCCAACATCATCTTGAAGATGTCCATTTGGTTTTTTTCAATCGACATGAACAGCGCGGTTTTGCCCTGGCGGTTGCGGGAATTGGGCAAGGCGCCACGATCGAGGCTTTTCTTCACGCCCTCGACGTCGCTTTGGCGGGCCGCAACCAGCAGTTGTGCATTGAGTGTGAAGGTGGCGTCGTTTTGCGCCCATGCCACGGGGCCCCAGGCCGCCAGCAAAGCGAACCCAATAGTAAACAGTCTGGTGTAGTTACTCATATGAATCAATGTCCTTACGCGGTCAAACTGCATGGCATAGGCTGTCAAGGTCTTAAGGGTTTTCCCTTTTCGGGTATTGCAGCCTAGTGCAATTTTGCAGTGCATGGTTAAGATGGGTCTATGGGAATTTTTCCTTGCAGTTAATTCGTGTTTCTCACAGCACAAGGTTAGCGCAAGTTAAAAACCCAGACTTCTGGACAAGGATTGTGAGCTAAATCTCGGTTTGTATCTCAATCCCATCTGGTTTATCAAACATGGCCGCAAGGCTGAAGGAGCACAAATGCACACATACGGAAAGAAAATTTCCCAAACCATCGCCTGCTTGGCAGTCGGTGTTTTGTCAGCCGGGTTCGCCCAGGCCGATGTCAGTCAGTCACAGTTGAGTGCTGCTGACAAGGACGGCAGCAATTTCTTGCATACCAATGCAAATTATGCAAACACGCGTTACTACCCTGCCAAGCAAATTGACACCAACAACGTCAGCAAATTGCGTCCAGCATTCACCTTCCAGACCGAAGTCTTGGAGTCCATGCAGACAGCCCCGATCGTTGTCGATGGCACCATGTACATCACCACGTCTTACAACCACGTGTACGCGATCGACCCCGTCACTGGCAAGCAAAAGTGGCACTACAAGCACAAGATGGGTCCCGTCACCACCTACTGCTGCGGTCCTAACAACCGCGGTGTGGCCATCATGGGCGACCGTGTGTTCATGGGCACCTTGGACGCCAAACTCGTGGCGCTTGACATCAAAACTGGCAAGCTGGTTTGGGACACCCAAATCGCTGACCCAGAATTGGGTTACTCAGAAACCATGGCACCGGTGGCCGTCAACGGCCGCGTGCTGATCGGCACCAACGGCGGCGAATACGGCATCCGCGGTTTCGTCAAATCGTTTGACGCCAAAGACGGCAAATTGCAATGGACATTCCACACCATCCCTGAAAAAGGTCATGAAGGCGTGTGGGCGGTGAAAGATTCCACCGGCCGCAACATGTTGCGTGACATTCCTGCTGAAAAAGCCCAATTGGCCA
>CANGZG010000008.1 GCA_947458415.1 Comamonadaceae bacterium
CGCGGTGGCCGAACCCGTTGTTTACATGATGGACCGTTATGTCGTTGGCGGGTTTTACCGGGTCCATGCGGAACGCGGCATCGACGAAAACCTGAATGCCCCCGGCGCGAGTTTTGTGCCGCTGGCCTTCGAGCAAAGCGCCCACACCCCGCAACCGGGCATGAAACCAGGGGCGAGCGCACCCAACCGCTTTTACATGTACGGCGTGATCGCCCGTTTGGCCATGCTCGCCGGCAGTTATGAGCTGGAAGCCACCGACCCGGACGCCGAGGTCTACGAGTAACGCATACCGGTCGACTCAGCTTGGAATCGTTAAACTCTGCGCTTCCTAAGTTTCGGTAGGCGGCCAAAGCCGCTTGAAGTTTTATGAGTGAAGCGCAAAGCCAAGACACTAAGCAATCGTCATTGGCAGGTTTGACATTAGGGGCCATTGGCGTGGTGTATGGGGACATTGGCACCAGCGTGCTTTACTCCATCAAAGAGGTGTTTGGCTCTGGCCATGTGGCTTTCACCCCTGACAATGTCTACGGCATTTTGTCGCTTTTCTTTTGGACACTGACCTTCATCGTTTCGCTCAAGTACGTGACTTTGGTTTTGCGCGCTGACAACAATGGCGAGGGCGGCTTGGTCGCCATGCTGGCGCTGGCGTCATCGTCTGTGCGAGACAAGCCCAAGTTACGCAGCATCTTGCTGGTGGTGGGCATTTTCGGCACCTGCTTGTTTTATGGCGACGGGGTCATCACCCCAGCCATCTCAGTCTTGTCGGCGGTCGAAGGCTTGGAAGTCGTGTCACCAACCTTCAAGCGGTTCGTCATACCCTTGACACTGTTGATTTTGCTGTGCTTGTTTGCTGTGCAAAAGCGAGGCACTGGCGGCATTGGCAAATTTTTCGGCCCGATCACCTTGGTGTGGTTTGTCGCGATCGCTGTGTTGGGCCTCTACCATATTGTGGATCACCCGGAAATCTTGTGGGCGGTCAGCCCGCATTTCGCTTTCATGTTCGTTTGGGACCAACCCTTGACGGCCTTCATCATTTTGGGGGCGGTGGTGTTGTGTGTGACCGGGGCCGAAGCCCTGTATGCAGACATGGGCCATTTTGGCAAAAAGCCGATCCGCTTGGCCTGGTTTTATGTCGTCATGCCGTGTTTGACATTGAACTACTTTGGCCAAGGCGCATTGTTGCTGGCCGAACCAGAGGCGGTCAAAAATCCGTTTTACAACATGGCGCCGGACTGGGCTTTGATACCTTTGGTGATTCTCGCGACGGCAGCCACCGTGATTGCGTCTCAAGCCTTGATCACGGGCGCGTTCAGCGTGACCAAGCAGGTGATTCAACTCGGCTTTTTACCGCGCTTGCAAATCTTGCACACCAGCGAAAAAGACACCGGCCAAATTTACATGCCGCTGGTGAACTGGGGTTTGTTTGTGGTGATCGTGCTGGCCGTGGTGATGTTCAAAACCTCCAGCAACCTGGCAGCGGCCTACGGCATCGCGGTCTGTACCGACATGTTGATCACCACCATCCTGACATTTTTTGTGATCCGCTATGCCTGGAAATACCCAATGTGGCTGTGCATCAGCGCCACCTCGGTCTTTTTTGTGGTGGACTTGGCATTTTGGAGCTCCAACATGTTCAAGCTCGCCGACGGCGGCTGGTTCCCACTCCTCATCGGCGGCATGATTCTGGTGCTGATGCTGACTTGGCGCGACGGCCGGTCGTTGTTGCACCACAAAACCCGCGATGAGGCCATGGACTTGTCTTCATTTTTAGAGGCCTTGCTCATTGCGCCGCCGACGCGTGTGGAGGGCACGGCGGTGTTTCTGACGTCTGAAGACGGCATCGTCCCCAATGCCATGCTGCACAACCTCAAGCACAACAAAGTGTTGCACGCGCAAAATTTGTTTGTCACCGTGCGTCACCACGAAGTTCCATGGATTGCGAATGACAAACGCATTGAATTCACTGATCTGGGCGGCAATTGCTGGCAAGTCATGGTGCATTACGGTTTCATGGATGACCCGGATGTGCCGTTTGCGCTGAGTTTGTTGCGCGGCCAAGTCGGCGAGATCAATCCCATGAACACCAGTTACTTTCTTTCGCGCGACAGCATTGTGCCGACGGTGGGCGGCGGCATGGCGCAGTGGCGTGAAAAGCTGTTCGCTCAGATGTACCTCAACGCCAGCGCCGCGGCCGATTTTTTGAATTTGCCCAGCAACTCGGTGGTGGAGATGGGCAGCAAAATCGAGATCTGAGCTGCCCCAAGCTCTGGGGGTGTTCGCTGTTAACCTAGCGCCATGAACCTATTGTTTGTTTGCGACCCGCTGTCTTCGTTTCACATCGAAAAGGACAGCACGTTCACCATGATGCGGGAAGCCCAGCGGCGTGGGCATGTGGTGTGGGTGTGCCTGACCAGCGATCTGCAGTGGCAAAGTGGCGACCGGGTCAGCGCCAGTGCGCGGCAAATCACGCTGACGGGTCAAGCCAGCGACTGGTTCTCTGTCGTTGCGCAAGACGTCAAAGCCTTGTCTGACATGGATGCCGTGTTGATGCGCAAAGACCCGCCGTTTGATAACGAATATTTTTACGCCACGCATTTGCTCAGCCAAGCCGAGCGCGAAGGCGCCCGGGTGTTTAACCGCCCGCAAGCGCTGCGCGAGCACCCTGAAAAACTGGCCTTGATGGCATTCGCTGAATTCGCCAGCCCGACCTTGGTCACGCGCAGCCCCCAAGCCATTCGCGACTTTCACGCACAACACCAAGACATCATCTTGAAGCCCTTGGACGGCATGGGTGGCATGGGTATTTTTCGAGTGAAAGCCGATGGCTTGAACCTGGGCGCCATCATGGAGTCGCTCAACCGTGAGGGCAGCACCAGTGTCATGGTGCAAAAGTTTTTGCCTGACATCACAAAAGGTGACAAACGCGTGTTGGTGATTGGCGGCCAAGCCGTGCCCTTTGCATTGGCGCGTATCCCGCAAGGCAACGAAGTGCGCGGCAACCTGGCCGCAGGCGGCAAAGGGGTGGCGCAACCGCTGAGCGAGCGCGACTGGCAAATCGCCAAAGCCCTGGGCCCGGTATTGGCGGACAGGGGTTTGTTGTTGGTGGGCTTGGACATCATTGGCGACTGTTTGACCGAGGTCAATGTCACCAGTCCCACTTGCTTTCGGGAGATCACCGATCAAACCGGTTTCGATGTGCCAGCGATGTTCGTCGAAGCCCTGGAACGCGCGCTGGCTGGCCCGCCCTGAGCTGCCATGGCCCACACACACTGTGTTTGAGTGATGAAGGTCTTTATCGAACAAGCGTTATTCGAGCCGTATGCGTATGCGGCAAACGAACGATTGAACGCGGTTCGGCCGTTCGAGTATTCGCAAAGCCGCAACCATGTACACGGCGCCGTCAGCATGCTGTCACCTTATTTGACGCATGGGATATTGAGCATCCCGGACGTGGCCGATTACATGTACCGGGTGCACCGCATGGGCGCCCAACACAAATTCATTTATGAATTGGCATGGCGGGAGTATTTTCAGCATGTGCACCAGGTGCTGGGTGACGCAATCCATGTCAATTTGCATGAAGGCGTGTTGCCTGACGATGCCTACAGCCAAGACCTGCCTGAGGATGTGCGCTTTGGCGCCACCGGCGTGCCCGTGATCGACCAAGCGGTGCGACAACTGTATTTCAGCGGTTATGTGCATAACCATGCCCGCTTGTGGCTGGCCAGTTATGTGGTGCACATCCGCAAGGTGCACTGGCGCGTGGGCGCTGATTGGATGTACAGCCATTTGCTCGATGGCGACGTGGCCAGCAACGACTTGAGTTGGCAATGGGTGGCGGGCACGGGCAGCAGCAAGCCTTATCTGTTCAATGCAACCAATGTCACACTGCACGCCCCTGAACCTTGGCACAGCAAACACACTGTGGTGGACCAGGAGCTTGACATCATGGACATGATTGCGCGCAGCCGCGCCACGTTCACGCAGTCATCGAACACATTCGCACGAATCGATGAACCCGGGTTGTTCATGCGCCCGCCGCCGGGCATTGACTTGTTGCCAGCGGGCTTGGCGGCTGAGAAATTGATCGGACGGGATGTCTGGTGGATTCACCCGTGGGCATTGACGGACAAGTTACCCGCTGCCGTCCCCGCTGATGCGATGCAGGTGGCGGCCTGTTGGTGGGAGTGGACGCAAGCCAGGCCGTGGAGCCAAGCACGCTGGAAATTTGTCGCTGGTGGCATGCATGCCTTGGCTTCGCATTGCTGGTTTGAGGATGCCGCAGTCTTGAGCCAGCATTTCGGCAAAGCCAAATCTGTGCACGTCTGGGATCACCGTTGCTTGCCCGATTGGCCGGGCGTGAATTGGGTTCGTCACAGTCCGCCACGTTTATGGCCGGTGCAAGAAGAACATTGCAAATCGTTTTCAGCGTGGTGGAGCAAGGTCAACCGTTACCGTTTGACCCTGCCTCAGTTGCTGCGGCGCACCGCGTGACGCCGCTTTTTTAATCCGCTTTGACTTTCAAGCGCCACGCATGCAGCAAAGGTTCGGTGTAGCCACTGGGTTGCGCCATGCCTTGGAACACCAAATCGCAAGCGGCTTGGTAGGCCTTCGAGGTTTGGAAATGACCTGCCATGGGTTGGTACAGCGGGTCGCCTGCGTTTTGCTGATCAACCACCGCGGCCATGCGCTCAAAGGTGGCGCGCACCTGTGCTTCGCTGACCACGCCATGCATTAACCAATTGGCAATGTGCTGGCTGGAAATGCGCAGCGTGGCACGGTCTTCCATGAGACCGACGTTGTGGATGTCAGGCACTTTGGAGCAACCCACACCTTGGTCAATCCAACGCACGACATAGCCCAAAATGCCTTGCACATTGTTGTCAAGCTCTTGTTGTTTGTCGGCGTCGCTCCAATCGGCTTTGGCAACCACGGGTACTGTCAACAAGTCTTTCAGCAATGAAGCATGCTGTTTGTGGGCGTCGATTTTTTCTAGCTCTTTTTGCACATCACTCACCAGCACTTGGTGGTAATGCATGGCATGCAAGGTGGCCGCGGTGGGACTGGGCACCCAAGCGGTGTTGGCACCGGCTTTGGGATGACCGATTTTTTGTTCCATCATGGCTTTCATCAAATCGGGCATGGCCCACATGCCTTTGCCGATTTGTGCCTTGCCTCGCAGGCCGCAAGACAAGCCAACCAGCACATTGTTTTTTTCATAAGCCGCGATCCAGGCACTGCTTTTCATGTCGCCTTTGCGCAGCATGGGGCCCGCTTGCATGGCGGAGTGCATTTCATCGCCAGTGCGGTCCAAGAAACCGGTGTTGATGAACGCCACACGGCTGGCGGCTGCCGCAATACATGCTTTGAGGTTGACGCTGGTGCGCCGTTCTTCGTCCATGATGCCGAGTTTGACGGTGTTGTCTGGCAAGCCCAAAATCTGCTCGACCCTGCCGAACAATTCCGCGGCGAAAGCCACTTCAGCGGGGCCGTGCATTTTGGGTTTGACGATGTAGACCGAGCCGGTGCGTGAGTTGCGAATGCCGTTGGCGCCATGGCCTTGCAAATCGTGCATGGCAATCGCGGTGGTCACCATCGCGTCCATGATGCCTTCAGGAATTTCATGGGTTTTGCCGTCTGCGCCGTTGTACAAGATGGCAGGGTTGGTCATCAAATGGCCCACATTGCGCAAGAACAGCAGCGAGCGTCCGTGCAGTGTCACTTGGGCATCGCCCTTGGGAGAGTGGTAGACGCGGTCGGGGTTCAAGCCCCGCTTGAAGCTGTGTCCGCCTTTGGTCACCTCTTCGGTCAGCGTGCCTTTGAGGATGCCCAGCCAGTTGCTGTAGCCCAGCAATTTGTCACCGGCGTCCACGGCTGCCACAGAATCTTCCAAATCCAAGATGGTGGAGAGCGCGGCTTCCACAACCAAGTCGCTGACGCCTGCGGGGTCGTTCGCACCAATTGGGCTGCGCGGATTGATTTGTATGTCCAAATGCAAGCCGTTGTGAATCAGCAGCACAGACGAGGGATGCGCCGCATCGCCTTGGTAACCCACAAATTGTTTGGGGTCTGCGAGCGCAGAGATTTTGCCACCTTTCAAGCGCACGACCAGCGCGCCTTTGGCCACGGCATAACCAGTGGCGTCAATGTGCGAGCCTTTTTTCAGTGGAACGGTGCGGTCCAACACATAGCGTGCGTACTCGATCACTTTCGCGCCGCGCTTCTCGTTGTAGCCCGGGCCCTTGGCGCAGCCGTTGGCTTCAGAGATGACGTCGGTGCCGTACAGCGCATCGTACAAAGACCCCCAGCGTGCGTTGGCAGCATTGAGCGCGTAGCGGGCGTTCAAAATCGGCACCACCAGTTGCGGCCCGGCCTGTTGCGCCAATTCGGCGTCCACGTTTTGCGTGGTGGCTTTGGCTTTGGCGGGCACCGGTACCAAATAACCGATGTCGTGTAAAAAAGCTTGGTAGGCCTTCATGTCACCCACAGGGCCGGGGTGCTGGCGGTGCCAATCGTCCAAAGCCAATTGCAAACGGTCACGCTCGCCCAACAAAGCCGCGTTTTTCGGCGCCAAATCTTGTACCAGTTGGTCAAATCCCTTCCAAAAAGTCACGCTGGAAACACCGGTGCCGGGTAAGACTTGTTTGTCAATAAAGTGATAAAGAGGCGTCGCCACATGGAGCTGGTAAAGAGAGGTGCGCAGAGTCATTCAAGGCTTTCGGGTCAGAAAAAAAGGGGGTTCAGGTTTTCGCAGATAATTTTCCATTTTAGGAGGTGGCTGTGAATCGTTTGAAAATTGGCCTGGCAGGTCTGGCCATCAGCATGTCTTGTGTGGCGTCGGCTGAATCAGAGTTCAGCGTGTATGGGGGCACCCAAAGTTCTCCCCACTCCACCGTTGACAACACGTCTTCCACCCCGCCCTCAGACACGTCTCTCTACACCGGCTGGAAAGCCTCGCCGTTGTCTTTCCCTATTTATGCAGGTTGGCGATACACCAATTGGTCAGACAACGATTGGGGCTATGCCATCAACTATTCCCACACCAAAGCGATTTCCCTAGACCAAGCCAGTGCAGGTTATTCCAGGCTTGAGTTCACCGACGGTGCCAACCCATTTACTTTGATTTTGTTAAAGCGTTTCAGTTACCGTGCAGTCAAGCCTCATGTGGGCGCAGGTTTGGGCTTTTCGGTTCCTCACGTGGAAGCGCAATGGACCACCACATCCAATACCACCAGTGCCAAAACATACGAGTACCAATACGGTGGACCGGTTGCCACCTTGTTGGCCGGGTTCAGTTACCCCATCAATGACAAATGGAATTTATTGACCGAGTTCCAAATGCACTACATGAAGTTGGATGTGGCGGTTGACGGTGGTCGCCTCAAAACCAACCTGATCACCAATGCCTTGAACCTCGGGGTCAGCTATCGTTTCTGACCGTTAACCATGCAACAGGTTCAGCATGACTTGCTGGCGGCACTGGCTGCGGGCTTAGAAGCCTTGTCGCCAGGCAGTGGCAACAAGGCCCGTTTTGAAACCCCCAAGGTCGCCTCGCACGGCGACTGGGCCGTGACCGCTGCCATGCAATTGGCCAAACCACTCGGGCGCAACCCGCGTGAGTTGGGCGAGCAATTGAAACAAGCATTGCTGTCATCCTCGGCTGGCCAACGGTGGTTGTCTGGCATCGATATCGCCGGGCCGGGTTTCCTCAACTTGCGGCTGACGCCACAAGCCAAGCAACAAGTGGTGCGCGAGGTGTTGTCATCTGGGGCCGGTTACGGCAGGCAGGCTTCGAACGGTCAACGCCTGCTGGTGGAATTTGTGTCTGCCAACCCCACCGGTCCATTGCATGTGGGGCATGGCCGACAAGCGGCTTTGGGCGACGCGATTTGCCAATTGTTCGACACCCAAGGTTGGCAGGTGCACCGCGAGTTTTATTACAACGATGCGGGCGTGCAAATTCAAACGTTGGCGCTGTCTACCCAATGCCGTGCCAAAGGCATCAAACCTGGGGATGCGCCATGGCCAGAAAACGCTTACAACGGTGAATACATCGCTGACATCGCGCGGGATTTTTTGGCAAAAAAAACCGTGACGGCAGACGATCGCCAAGTGACGGCCAACGCCGACGTGAATGACTTGGACAACATCCGTGAATTTGCCGTGGCCTACTTGCGCCACGAGCAAGACTTGGACTTGCAGGCCTTTCAGGTCAAGTTTGACCAGTACTACCTGGAGTCCAGTCTTTACACCGATGGCAAAGTGGGCCAAGCCGTGGCTTCAATGCAAGCGTCTGGCCACACCTATGAACAAGACGGCGCCTTGTGGTTGCGATCCACAGACTTTGGTGACGACAAAGACCGCGTGATGCGCAAGTCTGACGGCAACTACACCTATTTCGTGCCCGATGTGGCCTACCACTTGGCCAAATGGCAGCGGGGTTTCACCAAGGTCATCAACATCCAAGGCACGGACCACCATGGCACCATCGCACGCGTGCGGGCAGGCGTGCAAGCCGCTTCTCAGCAGCAAGGTTTGAACATTCCCAAGGGTTACCCGGATTATGTGTTGCACACCATGGTGCGGGTCATGCGTGGCGGCGAAGAAGTGAAAATTTCCAAACGCGCCGGCAGCTACGTGACCTTGCGCGATTTGATTGACTGGACCAGCAAAGACGCGGTGCGGTTCTTTTTGCTCAGCCGCAAAGCCGACACCGAGTATGTGTTTGACGTCGATTTGGCACGCGCCAAAAACAATGAAAACCCGGTCTATTACGTGCAGTATGCGCACGCGCGCATTTGCTCTATCTTGGCCACATGGGCGGCGCAATCGGGCATGCAAGAACAGCAACTGACTGCTGTCGATTTGACGCCATTGGACAGCCCGCCCGCGCTCGCGTTGATGATGTTGTTGTCGCGTTACCCGCAAATGCTGGCGCAAGCCACTGCCGATTTGGCCCCGCATGATGTGACGTTTTATTTGCGCGATTTGGCCGCTTGCTACCACAGCTATTACGATGCGGAACGTATCTTGGTGGAGGATGCCGCCACCAGAGACGCTCGGGTGGCATTGATCAAAGCCACCGCGCAAGTCTTGGGCAATGGTTTGTCGCTGTTGGGTGTGGTCGCGCCCAGCAGCATGTGAAGGTGAATCTGATGAAAGCAACTGGGTCAGCGCAACGCGGCAACACCTTGGTGGGGTTCATTTTGGGCTTGGTGGTGGGCTTGCTCGTGGCCTTGGTGGTCGCGGTGTATGTCACGAAAGTCCCGATCCCTTTCATGAACAAGGGCTTGACGCGCAACGCGGAACAAGACGCGGCCGAAGAAAAGAAAAACAAGGACTGGGACCCGAACGCGCCGCTCTATGGCAAGAGTCCTGCCAACAATGCGCCTGCAGACAACGCCAAGCCCAGCAAGCCCAGCGAACCA
Organism: Comamonadaceae bacterium; assembly: GCA_947458415.1. GTDB lineage: Bacteria > Pseudomonadota > Gammaproteobacteria > Burkholderiales > Burkholderiaceae_C > Limnohabitans. The sequence continues at coordinate 9,429 of CANGZG010000008.1, forward strand.
CCCGGGACTGCTGAACCGGCACCTGCCGCATCCTCCGAAGACCCCTTGGGCGACTTGGCTGCCAGCAAAGCACAACAAACCGAGGCGTTTCAGTATTTCGTTCAGGCTGGCGCGTTTGTTTCCAGCGCCGACGCCGAAGGCCAGCGTGCCAAGCTGGCGCTGGGGGGATTTGACCCGGTCATTTCCCAGCGGGAACAAGACAGCAAAATCATCTACCGTGTGCGCTTGGGACCGTTTGACAGCAAGTCACAGGCTGAACAAATCCAAGCGCAATTGAAATCCAACAAATTTGAATCTGCACTGATACGGGTGCAACGCTAACCTCGAAAGGCTGGAACATGAAACGTCGTCAATTCACCGCAGCGGCCAGTGCCACCATGGCCACTGCGCTGTATGCGCCTTGGCAAAACGCTTTGGCGCAAGCCCCTTCATTCAAAGCCGGCACCGACTATTTGGTGCTGTCCAAGCCGATCACCACCGATGCGCCCAAAGGCAAAGTGGAGGTGTTGGAATTCTTTTGGTACAACTGCCCGCACTGCAACGCGTTTGAACCCTCGCTGAGCGCGTGGAGCAAAAAATTGGGCAAGGATGTGGCTTTAAAGCGGGTGCCCGTGCGCTTTCGTGACACGTTTGAGCCCCAACAACGCGCCTATTACGTGCTCGAAGCGCTGGGCAAGGTGGAGGAGCTGCAAAGCAAGATGTTCGCTGCCATTCATGTGGAAAAGCAAACCTTGGACAAGCTGGACAGCTTGACGGTCTGGGCCGAAAAAAATGGCATACCGGCGGCCAAATTCACCGAGCTGTTCAATTCATTTTCTGTGGTCGGCAAGGCCAAGCGGGCAGCGCAATTGCAAGAGCAATTCAAAGTCGAAGGCGTTCCCGCGTTGGGCATCGGTGGGCGTTTTTATGTCGACGGCAGTTTGGCCGGCAGCATGGAGCGGGCTCTGCAAATCACCGATTTTTTGATCAACGAGATCCGCAAAGGCCGCTGAACGTCGCTCCAGACATTGCCCCTACAATGCGGGCAATGTCTGCCACAGCAATTTCCGTGCCTTGAAAAACCTTCTTCTCCTCATTTGTCTGTTCATCCTGCCGCTGACACCCGCGCTGGCAGAAAAAGCCGACCGCAAAAAACCTTTGAATGTCGAGGCGGACAACCTCGAGCATGACGAACTCAAGCAAACCAGCATATTCACTGGCAAAGTCTTGGCGACCAAGGGCACCATCGTCATGCGCGGAGACAAATTGGAAGTGCGGCAAGACCCGGATGGTTACCAATACGGCCTGATCAAACCCGCACCCGGCCAGCGCGGCTTCTTTCGCCAAAAACGCGAAGGCGTGGAGGAATGGATCGAAGGCGAAGGCGAGTTGATTGAATACGACGGCAAAGCGGATCGACTGACCTTGCTCGGCCGCGCCGAATTCAGGCGTTACCGCGGCACGGTGTTGAGCGACCAGATGACCGGCCAGCGCATCATTTATGAAAACCTGAGCGACCAATTCACGGTGGACGGTGTGGTCGGCGGCGTGAAGTCTGCCAACAGCAGTGGCCGCATTCGCGCGGTGCTCACGCCGAAAAATGACGATGAGGCGGTCAAGTAATGACGGTGACTGACCAGGCAGGCGGCCTGCTGGTCCGGCATTTGCAAAAGTCATACGTGGGCCGCCAAGTGGTGCAAGACGTGTCGGTGCACGTCAACAAGGGCGAAGTGGTGGGCTTGCTCGGCCCGAATGGCGCGGGCAAAACCACATCGTTTTACATGATCGTCGGCCTGGTGCGTGCCGACGGCGGCAGCATCACCATCGACGGTGTGGCGGTCGAGCATTTGCCGATTCACCGACGTGCGCGCATGGGCTTGAGTTACTTGCCGCAAGAGGCCTCTATTTTTCGCAAACTCAATGTGGCTGACAACGTGCGTGCCGTGTTGGAATTGCAAACCGATGGCCAAAACCGCCCTTTGACCAAGGCAGAGATTGAACAACGGCTCACCGGTTTGTTGCAAGAACTGCGCATCGAACATTTGCGCGAATCGGCGGCGTTGTCTTTGTCTGGCGGAGAACGCCGTCGGGTGGAAATTGCCAGGGCATTGGCCACACAGCCCAAGTACATCTTGCTAGACGAGCCTTTCGCAGGCATCGATCCGATCGCCGTGTTGGAGATTCAGCGCATCATCAGTTTTCTCAAGGCCAAGGGCATTGGCGTGTTGATCACTGACCACAATGTGCGCGAGACTTTGGGTATTTGCGACCATGCGGCGATCATCAGCGAAGGTCGGGTGCTGGCCGAGGGCAAGCCGCAAGAGATCATCCACAACCCCGAGGTACGCCGGGTGTACCTGGGTGAAAATTTCCGCATGTAAGGCCAAGGACGCAGCATGAAGCAAGGCCTCTCACTGCGCGTCTCGCAACACCTGGCACTCACGCCGCAGTTGCAGCAATCGATCCGGTTACTGCAACTCTCGACGCTCGAGTTAAGCCAAGAAATCGAACAAATGCTTGACGACAACCCGTTTCTGGAAAAAGAAATGGAAGACTTGGCGCCCCGTGAGGACTTTGGCCTCGACAAACAAGACGCGGTCGCGGCCCCCAGCGATGCCGACAACGACATCGATACATGGGACGGCCCGATGGACCGGGTGAGCGAGGTGCGGGTCGAGACGGCCAGCGAGGCGCCAGATGCCCCCTTGGATGCGGCAGGTGTGGCTGAAAGCTGGGATGGTGATGGCAGCGTTGACTTCTCGCCAGACGACAGCGAATGGGGGGGTGACGCGCCCGCGCGAAATCAGCAAAACAACGATGACGAAAAAGCGCAGGCCACGGAATTGGCGCGCAACCAAGAATCGCTCACCGCTTTTTTGCACCGACAAGCTTTGTCATTGCGGTTGGACGATACCGACCGCGCGGCTTTGCGCTTTCTGATCGAATCGTTGAACGATGACGGTTACTTGGAAGACAGTTTCGAGACCTTGGCAGAGAGCTTGGCCGGCGACGACATCGAGCAATGCGAAGAGTTGGTTCACCGTTTTCAAGTGGCGTTGGGCTTGTTGCAAAGCTTGGAGCCCACCGGTGTGGGTGCGCGCGATTTGGGTGAATGTTTGCGTTTGCAATTGCAAGCGATACCGGCCGACAGCGAAGAGCGCGCAGCGGTTCGCCAAACGGCGTTGGCCATTTGCAAGCAACCGCTGGAGTTGTTGGCCAAGCGCGATGTCAAGCGGCTTGTGCCAGCGATCGGTGCCACCGAGCAAGAAGTGAAATTGGCAATCGCATGGATTGCGCGACTGGAGCCCAAGCCCGGGCGACGCTTCATCGATGTCGAGCGCAATGTGGTGGTGCCAGATGTGCTGGTGACAGCCAGTGGTGTCGACAGACAAGGCTTGCCGCAGTTTCGCGCCATGCTCAACCCGGAAGTGATGCCGCGTTTGAAGGTCAATGACATTTATGCCAACGCCTTGAAGGGCAGCAAAGGCGACAGCCACGCCGGGCTGCAACAACGTTTGCAAGAAGCGCGTTGGATGATCAAAAACATCCAGCAAAGGTTTGACACCATCTTGCGGGTCAGCAACGCGATCACGCAACGTCAGCGCAGTTTTTTCATACACGGCGAACTTGCCATGAAACCCATGGTGTTGCGTGAAATCGCAGAAGAACTGGGTTTGCATGAGTCAACCATCAGTCGCGTGACCACGGCCAAATACATGCACACCCCTTACGGCACGTACGAATTGAAATATTTTTTCGGCTCGGGTTTGGGCACCGACAGTGGCAACAACGCGTCCAGCACCGCGGTGCGTGCGCTGATCAAACAATTGATTGCCAGCGAGAACCCGAAAAAACCGTTGTCGGACAACCAGTTGTCCGACATGCTCAAGGAGCAAGGCATCGATTGCGCCAGACGCACTGTCGCCAAGTACCGAGAAGCTTTGCGCATCGCGCCGACCAACCTGCGTAAAACGCTGTGAATGCATTGTCATTGTTTGTCCCCTGTGCCGCCGGGGTAGAGGCTTATTTGGCCAGTGAAGTGGCGCAAATCACCGGTCTGCCGGCCACCGCCATGCAAACCTTGCGAGGGGGTGTGCAATTGCAAGCGTCCTGGCGCGAGGCGTTGTTGTTGAACCTGCACAGCCGCTTGGGCATGCGGGTGTTGATTCAGTTGGCGCATGCGCCGTATGCCAACGAGCAAGCCATTTATGACGCGGCGCTGGCCGTGCCTTGGGAAATGTGGTTCACGCCGCGAGAAACGTTTCGCATCGATGTGACCGCGCAGCACAGTCCGCTCAAGAGCCTCAACTTTGCCGCGCTGCGCGTCAAAGATGCGGTGGCAGACCGGTTTCGTGACAAGACCGGCGTGCGCCCCGATGTCGACACACAACAGCCGGCGGTGCGCGTGCATTTGCATTTGAGTGAAACACACCAGACCCTGTACTTGGACACCACGGGCGACCCCTTGTTCAAACGTGGCTGGCGTGAAGACAAGGGCGACGCACCGTTGAAAGAAACCTTGGCCGCCGCCATGCTGGCCGCCAGTGGTTGGAGCATGTCCCCGGTGTATGCGCCCGGTGAAACCCGTCCGCAGACATTGCCTTTGGCGGGTGTGGCGCAAGGCTTGCCGTTGTATGACCCTTGTTGCGGCAGCGGCACCATCGCCATTGAGGCCGCACAAATTGCGTGCCGCATTGCCGCCGGTGGTCAACGGCGATTTGGTTTTGAGCGCTTGCGCTTGTTTGATGCACATGTGTGGCAACAACTCAAGGAGCAAGCGGTGGACCAACAATGCCCGCCCCGTGCCCCGGTGTTTGGCAGTGATGTCGCGTTTCGCATGGTTGACTTTGCACGCAGAAACGGCGAGCGGGCCGGCGTGTCGCATGCCATCGAATGGCGCGGTGGCGACGCATTGCAACGCATGCCACCCGGCGACACACCCGGGTTGATGTTGGTCAACCCGCCTTACGGTGAACGCATCGACACCGCCGGTGTGGCGGGCAGCTCGCGTCAAGGCAGACCCGCCCCATCCGTGCCATCGCACGCGGCGCCGCTGGCAGGCCGTGAAAGCGGGCAAGTGCAAGACGGTGGAGATTTCTTTTTGCAACTGTCCAGCCATTGGAAAAAACATTACGCCGGATGGCGCGCCTGGGTGTTGACGCCGGACTTGAAACTGCCCGGTCGCATGCGCTTGAAAGAGTCGCGCAAAGTCCCGATGTGGAACGGTCCGATCGAATGCCGCCTGTTTCGATTTGACATGCGTGCAGCGTCCGCACCTGAGCCTTTGAATGACCACCACGCCAACTGAGCGGCCTTGCGTGGTGTTGGACACCAATGTCTTGTTGGACATGTGGGTGTTTCAAGACACCCACACCGCGCTGGTCCATGACCATGTGAAGCAAGCCAAGGTGCATTGGCTGGTCACAGCGGCCATGCGCGAGGAATTGCTGCGCGTCCTGGGCTATGCGCACATCGTGCCACGCTTGGCGAAACTCTCTGTGACAGCGGTCGAGGTATTGGCTGAGTTTGACCGTTGGTCGCAGATGCAACCGACGGCAGCTCGCGCGCCCTATGTATGCAAAGACGAGGACGATCAAAAATTCATTGACTTGGCGGTGGCGCACCGTGCCCACTTGGTCAGCAAAGACAAACAAGTGTTGCGCCTGACCCATCGTTTGGCCAGGTTGGGCGTGCCAGTCACCAGCGTTTACAGTTTGGCGGATGCCAAATGACCAGGAGCGCAGATGCCTGCCTTGATGACACACACCGACATACAAAACGCTTTGCGCAGCCTCAATGCCGATGAACCCACTCGTTGGCACCAACATGACAACGCATGGCTGGCAGAGTGGGTGTTTGCCGATTTTTTACAAGCGATGGCATTCATGAACGAGGTCGCTGTTGTGGCGCACCGCCTAGACCATCACCCGGAATGGTCGAACGTGTACAACCGGGTGTCAGTGCGGTTGACCACGCACGATGCCGGCGGATTGACGCAACGGGACGTGGCGTTGGCGCAGGCCATGAACCAGATCAGCCGTTCGCTGGCGTCGCGTGATTCAACAACACCAACAGACGGTTGATGGCATGGGCGTGGGTGGCCCAGCGCACAGCAGCGCGGTCGCCATCGAAATGGCAGGTTTCCACTTTGACCCAAGCCGAAGACGCGCCCAGCGTCGGCCCCGCATCGCTGGGCATGGCCCAAGCAAAACAGACCGTGCCCACGGGTTTGGCCGCGCTGCCGCCGCCGGGTCCGGCAATGCCCGTCACCGCCAACGCCACTTGCGCTTTGCTGTGGTTAAGCGCGCCCAGCACCATGGCTTGGGCCACCGGTTCACTGACGGCGCCATGTTGGGCTATCAAAGCCGCAGGCACACCGAGCATGGTTTGCTTGGCCTCGTTGCTGTAGCTGACAAAACCGCGCTCGAACCACAGGCTTGAACCCGCCAAATCGGTGCAACCTGCACTGATCAGGCCGCCTGTGCAGCTTTCGGCGCAGGTCAACATCCACCCGCGTTGCAACAGCGCGGCAGACAGCGCTTCTGTGGGTATCTGGAGTTTCATCGTGTGGCCAACCAAAGGGACAAACACAGCAGCGTGCAAAACGCTGCCACCAAATCATCGAACATGATGCCAAAACCACCACGCCAACCCAGGCCGTGAAAGTGGCTGTCGGCCCAGCCAACGGGCCCGGGCTTGAGCGCATCAAACAAGCGAAACAAAATGAAGGCCACCGACTGTCCGAATAGACCGACGGGCATCCACAGCCACAAAATCAACCAAAACGCGACGATCTCGTCCCACACGATGGCGCTGGGGTCTTTCACTTGCATGTGTTGGGCGGTCACTGTGCAAGCCCACCACCCGATGGGCAATGACAGCGCGATCAGCCAACCCATGTCTGCGGTTGACAGAAACAAACCCATCACCACATAGGCTGCCCAAGCCCACAAGGTACCGACCGTGCCGGGCGCTTTCGGGCTCAAGCCCGCGCCAAAACCCATGGCCAACACATGGGCCGGGTGCGACCACATGAAGCGAGCGGCATTCCATGGGGCTTCAAAGGACATGGGTGGCTTTCAATGCGCGAAATGGTCAAACGAGGCGAACCGCCGAGACATCGGAACGCCTTGCAAGTCAAGGACTTGCAAGCCACTGCCCGAGGTGATGCGGCCAATGCAAGTGACGCTGACACCTGATTCGTTGGCAGCCTCTTGCACGGCTTCGGCTTGGTCAGGCGAGGCAGTGAACAGCAATTCGTAATCATCGCCACCTGCCAAGGCCAGGTCCAAGCGCTTGGCAAAAGGCAGGCTTAGCATGGCGGGACTGATGGCCGCGCTGTCTTGTATCCAATCCGTGGTCAGCACCGCGGCGACTTGCGAGGCTTTGAGCACATGGCCCAAGTCGCCAACCAAACCATCGCTGACATCGATACAGGCGTTCGCCAGACCGCGCAATGCCAGACCCAGTGCGACCCGAGGTTCAGGTTGCTCCATGCGCAGCCGACAGGCTTCGAAATCTTCGGCATGCAGCGACAACTGGCCGCGCATGACCTCGAGCGCCAAGCGCGCGTCGCCGACCGAGCCGCTGATGTAAATGTCGTCGCCCACTTGCGCGCCTTGACGCAGCAAGGCATCCCCGGGCGGCACCTCGCCCATGACCGTGATGCAGATGTTCAACGGCCCTTGGGTGGTGTCGCCACCCACCAATTCACATGGGTATTGATCGGCCAATGCAAACAAGCCCTCTGAAAAACCTTTTAACCATGCTTCGTCTGTGCGGGGCAAGGCCAACGCCAACGTGAACGCCAAGGGCTTGGCGCCGCTGGCGGCCAGATCGCTCAGGTTGACAGCCAATGCTTTGTGGCCCAGTCGCTTAGGGTGGACCGTGCTCAAAAAATGCCGCCCCTCAACCAGCATGTCCGACGACACGGCCAATTGCATGCCAGGTTGGCATTGCCACAGGGCACAGTCGTCGCCCACGCCGATCACCGCCCGCTTGGCAGGCCGAGTGAAGTAGCGGGTGATCAGGTCAAATTCACCCATGGTGGGTCAATGCATGTGACGCTTGCTGCCGGTGTCGCTCAATGCATCCAGCACAAACATGGGAATGTCGACATCGAATTTTTCGCCATCGACCGCCACGCAAAAATAACTGCCATGCATGGTGCCCGTGGGGGTGCGTAAACGGGTGCCACTGGTGTATTCGAAACTTTCACCGGGTTGCAGCAGCGGTTGGTGACCGACCACCCCCAAACCTTTGACTTTTTCGTGAAGGCCTTGCGCGTCGTTGATGTGCCAAGTGCGTGAAATCACTTGGGCGGCCATGTCGCCGCTGTTGTGAATCACCACGGTGTAGGCGAAGGCGTACAGGTGGTCGTCCGGGTTGGATTGATCGGGCAGGTATTGCGGCGTGACGTCCACGCTGAGTTTGTAATTTGCCATGGCGCTGGGTCAATCGGGACAGGGTGAAAGCATGCGCCAATTCTGACACCATAATCGGGGGTATGACGACCACCTACCGCATCGCCCCCTCCATCTTGTCCGCCGATTTCGCCCGTTTGGGCGACGAAGTGAAAAACGTGGTCGCCGCAGGCGCCGACTGGATCCATTTCGATGTCATGGACAACCACTACGTTCCCAACCTGACCTTTGGTCCGATGGTGTGCCAAGCTTTGAAGCCGCATGCCAAAACGCCTGCAGGCGCGGCCGTCCCGATCGATGTGCACTTGATGGTGCAACCGGTGGATGCGTTGGCGGCAGCGTTTGCCCAAGCCGGCGCGGACCTGATCAGTTTTCACCCGGATGCCTCCAGCCATGCACACCGCAGCGTGCAAGCCATCAAAGCGGCAGGTTGTCAGGCGGGCGTGGTGTTCAATCCGGCCGAACCTTTGGACGTGTTGGATTGGTTGATAGACGACATCGATTTGGTGTTGATCATGAGCGTCAACCCAGGCTTTGGCGGGCAAAGCTTCATCGATTCTGCGTTGCGCAAAGTCGAGCATGCGGCCAAGCGCATACAGGCCAGCGGACGCGACATCCGTTTAGAGGTCGATGGCGGCATCAAACCCGACAACATTCGCTCGGTCGCCAACGCCGGCGCCGACACGTTTGTGGCTGGCAGTGCCATCTTCGGCAAGCCAGACTACAAAGCTGTGATTGACCAGATGCGCCAGGCGCTGGACAAGTGAATTTCCCGAAAGTCCCCATGAACAAACACACCTACCCTTTGATCCTGTTGGCTGGCAGTTTGCTGGCCCACAACTTGGTGCTAGCCGCCTGTTTTCCCGACTCGCCGCTGACCCGACCTGACAGCCGTTACGAAGCCGCCAATGCCAGCGGCTCTGAAGTCAAAGACAAAGAAACCGGTTTGGTGTGGCAGCGTTGTGTGCAGGGCATGCAATGGAACGGCACCACTTGCACCGGTGCGGCCACGGCACAAGACTGGGTCGTCGCCACCAAAACAGCCGCCGAAGCCAAATGGCGCTTGCCCACCCAAGCAGAGCTGGAAGGCTTGAGTGAAAAAAGCTGCGCGGACCCGGCCTTGAACCAGACTTGGTTTGGCGCTGGCCCCTACGGTTGGGTGTGGACCTCCACCGACATGGGCAGCCCCGATGGTGCGGTCGTCGTGCATTCGGGCAGTTCATTGATCGCCAACCTGATCAAAAAAATCCCTTTGTTTGTGCGGAGGGTGCGCCATGCCTCCTGACCACAAGCGCTTGCTTTCGAACATCGATGCCGTCATGGTCGACTTGGACGGCACCATGGTCGACACCATGGGTGACTTTGAAGCCGCGCTCAACTTGTGTTTGGCAGATATCGATTTGCCCAAAGTCTCGCCCGCGGTGGTCAACATTGCGGTTGGCAAAGGCTCCGAGCATTTGATTCGCACGGTATTGCGACACCAACTGGATTTGCCCGAGGTCAAGGCCTCAGGCATGGTGTGTGACAACACGGGTGTTGAAAATTTGTTCGAACCTGCGTTTGCGCGTTACCAGCACCATTACGAACGGGTCAACGGAAAATTTGCACAGACCTACCCCGGTGTTTTGCAAGGCTTGCAGCAATTGCAAGCACGCGGGTTGAAGATGGCTTGTTTGACCAACAAACCCACCGCGTTTGCCAAAGCCTTGTTGGCCGACAAAGGATTGGCTGGGTTTTTCAGCCATGTGTTTGGAGGCGATGCGTTTGCGCGCAAGAAGCCCGACCCCATGCCATTGTTGGAAACTTGCAAAGCCATGGGCACAACGCCTGCGCGCACATTGATGATCGGGGACTCACAAAACGATGCGTTGGCCGCGCGTGCGGCGGCCTGTCCAGTGATCTTGGTGACTTATGGGTACAACCATGGTGAGCCGATCCAAGGTGTCGAATGCGATGGTTTCATCGACCGCATTGACGAATTGCCTGCTTGAACGTGGCGCTTTGTTACACTTTGCGACATGTTCATGCACTTAAATATTCTCACCGGGTCCAATGGCCGAGGAGCCTGGCCTTGGCGTCGCCCGTCCTGCACGGCGTGACCTGGATGCATTGATCAGTTACGCCTCCTGATTGGCCGGGTTTCACCCACCCCTGTTCCTTTGTTTGTGGCCCTGTGGGGCTGAGCTGTGGAGGCTCTTCGTGATCTCTGAACTTGAATTCAAAAGCCTGGCGGCACAAGGCTATAACCGCATACCTTTGATGGCCGAGGCGTTTGCTGATTTGGAAACGCCGTTGTCGTTGTATTTGAAATTGGCATTCACCCATGATGGTGGCAAATACAGTTTTTTATTGGAATCGGTGGTGGGTGGTGAGCGTTTCGGACGCTACAGTTTCATCGGTTTGCCAGCCAACACCTTTTTGCGCGCACAAGGCTTTGGCGAACACGCGCACACCGAGGTGGTGACCCACGGGGTGGTGGTTGAAACCCACCACGGCAATCCACTGGATTTCATCGCGGCATACCAAGCGCGTTTCAAAGTGGCACTGCGCCCCGGCATGCCAAGGTTTTGTGGTGGCCTGGCGGGCTACTTTGGCTACGACACGGTGCGCCATATCGAGAAAAAATTGCTGCACACCTGCCCGCCAGACACCTTGGGTTGCCCAGACATCATGTTGTTGCAAACCGAAGAACTGGCGGTGATCGACAACCTGTCGGGCAAGCTGTATTTGATGGTGTATGCCGACCCGCACGCGCCCGAGGCATATACCCGCGCCAAAACCCGGTTGAGAGAACTCAAGGGTTTGTTGAAATACTCGGTCAGTGCGCCCGTGGTCAAGCCCACGCCAAGTCATCCATCCGAGCGTGAATTTGCCAAAGCCGATTATTTGAAAGCGGTCGAGCGCGCCAAAGGCTTGATCGAAGCCGGAGACTTCATGCAAGTGCAAGTGGGTCAACGCATCAAAAAACGTTTCACAGAAAGCCCACTGTCTTTGTACCGTGCATTGCGCTCACTCAACCCCAGTCCGTACATGTATTTCTATCACATGGGCGAATTTCAAGTGGTCGGCGCTTCTCCGGAAATCTTGGTGCGACAGGAAACCACGCCGGACGGCAACAAAGTCACCATCCGACCGTTGGCTGGCACACGGCCCCGCGGTGCCACCCCCGAAGATGACAAAGCGACCGAAGTGGAGTTGATCAACGACCCGAAAGAGCGTGCCGAACACGTCATGTTGATTGACTTGGCGCGCAACGACATCGGGCGGATTGCCAAAACCGGCAGCGTCAAAGTGACCGAGGCGTTTGCAGTGGAGCGTTACAGCCACGTGATGCACATCGTCAGCAATGTAGAGGGCATGCTCAAAGACGGCATGCGCAGCATGGATGTGCTGCGTGCCACGTTTCCCGCTGGCACCTTGACCGGTGCGCCCAAGGTACATGCCATGGAGTTGATTGATCAACTCGAACCGGTCAAGCGCGGCATTTACGGCGGCGCTTGCGGTTACCTGAGTTTTGCTGGTGACATGGACGTGGCGATTGCCATTCGCACAGGCATCATCAAGAACGACACCTTGTATGTGCAAGCGGCCGCGGGTGTGGTGGCCGATTCCATCCCTGAAATGGAATGGCAGGAAACCGAACACAAAGCACGCGCCTTGCTTCGCGCCAGTGAATTGGTCGAGGAGGGGTTGGAATGAAACTCCTGATGATCGACAACTACGACAGCTTCACTTACAACTTGGTGCAGTACTTTGGCGAACTGGGTGCGGATATCGAGGTCTGTCGAAATGATGAAATCTCGATGGAAGACATCCAAGCCATGGCGCCGAGTCACTTGGTGGTGTCCCCCGGCCCGTGCTCTCCCGCAGAGGCTGGCATTTCCGTGGCAGCCATTCAACAGTTCGCGGGCAAGTTGCCCATCCTCGGCGTGTGTCTGGGGCACCAGAGCATCGGCGCGGCGTTTGGCGGGCGCATCATTCGTGCACAACAGTTGATGCACGGCAAAACCAGTGACATCCATACGCTGCAACAGGGCGTGTTCGCTGGCTTGCCACCCACATTCACCGTCAACCGATACCACTCATTGGCGATTGAGCGAAGCAGTTTGCCGACCGAACTCGAAATCACCGCTTGGACCGATGACGGTGAAATCATGGGTGTGCGACACCGGACCTTGCCGATCGAGGGGGTGCAATTCCATCCGGAGTCGGTGTTGACGCAACACGGACACGATTTGTTGAAAAACTTTTTGCATCTCAAGGCATGAAGACACTGGAGCCCACATGACCATCACCGCCAGCGAGGCCCTACAGCGGACCATCGAACACCGTGAAATTTTTCACGATGAAATGCTGCACCTCATGCGCATGATCATGGGTGGCGACATCACCCCATTGATGACAGCCGCCATCCTCACCGGCTTGCGTGTGAAAAAAGAAACCATCGGGGAAATCACCGCAGCCGCGCAAGTCATGCGCGAGTTCTCCACCAAAGTGGACGTGGCAGACCGCACCCATTTGGTTGACATCGTCGGCACCGGCGGCGATGGGTCCCACACGTTCAATATTTCAACCTGCGCCATGTTTGTGGCGGCGGCGGCGGGCGCGCGTGTCAGCAAGCACGGTGGTCGCAGCGTCAGCAGCAAAAGCGGCAGTGCCGATGTCTTGGAAAGCTTGGGCGCCAACATCAACCTCAGCCCGGCGGTCATCGCGGACTGCATTGCACAAACGGGCATCGGTTTCATGTTTGCGCCCAACCACCACCCAGCGATGAAAAACGTGGCGCCGATCCGCAAAGAATTGGGCGTGCGAACGCTGTTCAATATCTTGGGACCCTTGACCAACCCCGCGTCTGCACCCCATATATTGATGGGGGTTTTCCATCCCGACCTGGTGGGTATTCAAATTCGTGCATTGCAAAGGCTCGGTGCAGAGCATGCATTGGTGGTCTATGGGCGTGACGGCTTGGACGAGGTCAGTTTGGGCGCGGCCACCTTGGTGGGTGAATTGAAACACGGCGAGATCACCGAATACGACATCCACCCAGAAGATTTCGGTTTGACCATGGCCAGTCACCGCGCATTGCAGGTGGACACCCCACAAGATTCACAAGCGATGCTCGAGGCGGTGCTGGCCAACCAACCCGGACCGGCGCGCGACATCGTGGCGCTGAATGCAGGGGTGGCCCTGTATGCCGCCAACGTCGCCCCCACCATGGCGAAAGGTTTGGCATTGGCGCAGCATGCGCTTGCCAGCGGATCAGCCAAAGCCAAGTTGGCGCAATTTGTCCAGTACACACATCGCCCAGCGGCGGCTTGACCAAAGGATTTGCAGTGAGCGACATACTTCAACAAATTGTCCAAACCAAGCACGAGGAAGTGGCGTTGCGCAAACGCAAAATTCCCTTAGAAGCAATGCGTGCTGATGCGCAAAGCCGTGTCATGACGCGCGGTTTCGAAGCGGCGTTGCGCGCCAAAATCAGCAAAGGGCAAGCGGCGGTGATTGCTGAAATCAAAAAGGCCAGCCCGTCCAAAGGTTTGTTGCGTGAAGATTTCATTCCCGCTGACATTGCGCAAAGTTACGCTTGGGGCGATGGCAAAGTCAGCGCCGCTTGCCTGTCGGTGTTGACCGATGAGCAGTACTTCCAAGGGGCGACCGATTATTTGAAACAGGCTCGGGCTTCTTGCGATTTGCCCGTGCTTCGCAAAGATTTCATGGTCGACCTCTACCAAATTTACGAATCCCGTGCCATGGGGGCAGATGGCGTGTTGTTGATTGCCGCGTGTTTAGATGATGCGCAGATGATCGAATTTGAAGCGGTTGCCCACAGTTTGAACATGTCGGTGTTGGTAGAGGTGCATGACCAGGAGGAAATGCAACGCGCTTTGCGTTTGAAAACTTCATTGCTTGGCGTCAATAACCGCAATTTGCGCACCTTCGAGGTGTCGTTGGACACCACCTTGTCTTTGTTGCAAGACCTGCCCTCGGACCGCTTGCTCGTCACCGAAAGCGGCATCGCCACGTCTGACGATGTGTTGCGTTTACGCGCAGCGGGCGTGCAGGCATTTTTGGTCGGAGAAGCGTTCATGCGTGCCGATGAACCGGGCGAAGCGTTGGCCCAGTTGTTTGCCGACTGAAGCCGCATGCAGTTGCAGCATGCCAACCCCAGCGAGTGGGCGGTTCATGCGTCATGGCAACCCTGGGTGTCGGCGTTTTGGCGCAGTCAAGCGGGGCAACAGCTGACGGCTTTTTTATCCGAACGCATCAGCCAAGGCGCACGCCTATTTCCCCCACAGCCCTTGCGCGCGTTGCAACTCACGCCATTGACCGATGTTCGCGTGGTGATCTTGGGGCAAGACCCTTATCACGGCCCGGGGCAGGCCGAGGGCTTGTCTTTTTCGGTGGCTGAAGGCGTTGCCATGCCTCCTTCACTGCGCAATCTATTCAAAGAATGGCAGGCAGACACGGGTTTGCAGCCGCCCATGAGTGGTTCGCTGGTCCCATGGGCCGAGCGTGGTGTGTTGTTGCTCAATGCGTGTTTGACGGTGGAAGAAGGGCTGGCTGCTTCACACGCCAAGCAAGGCTGGGAGGCGTTGACCGACAGCCTCATCAGCGCCGTGGCACAGCAGAACCAACCGGTGGTGTTCATGCTTTGGGGCGCGCATGCACAGGCCAAGCGGGCGTTGATCGACCCTATTCAAGGCGGTCCGAAGTTGCTGCTGCAAGCCAATCACCCGTCACCCCTGTCGGCTTTGCGCGGCCCCATGCCCTTCATCGGTTGCCGCCACTTCTCTCAAGCACAACATTGGCTGAACACAAAACACCTCGATTTCAATTGGAAATTAGAGAATTAGCATGTGCTGACAGCCCTTTGGCTTCTGAAGATGACGTAATTTCTGACGGGTAAACCTGTGCTATAGTCTTTGGCTCGCTGGAGGGGTGCCCGAGTGGCTAAAGGGGGCAGACTGTAAATCTGTTGGCTTACGCCTACGCTGGTTCGAATCCAGCCTCCTCCACCACACTGCTTGGGTGAACTGCGACATCGTAGAAAGCCTTGCCGCGTGAGCGATGAGGATCGATGCGGGAGTAGTTCAATGGTAGAACCTTAGCCTTCCAAGCTAATGACACGGGTTCGATTCCCGTCTCCCGCTCCAGGCGGTGTTGGTGATTCGGCGAAGCGTTTTTCGCCCATGTGGCTCAGTGGTAGAGCACTCCCTTGGTAAGGGAGAGGTCGCGGGTCCGATTCCCGCCATGGGCACCAGATCTGGTTTTTCTTGGCATTAACTGTCAGTTTTTTTTCGGAGTCGAAGAATGGCAAAAGGCAAATTTGAGCGGACGAAACCGCACGTGAACGTGGGCACGATTGGCCACGTTGACCATGGCAAGACGACGCTGAC
>CANGZG010000009.1 GCA_947458415.1 Comamonadaceae bacterium
CGCACCAAGGCATGTCGTTAAAATTCGCCCACGCTCGGTGGATGATCCGTCTGCCACCCAACCTCACCTCACCCAAGACCTGCTCGTGACCCTACACATCAGTGCCTTCCAAGGCTCACATGCCTTCAGTACTTTAAAAACACAACGTTTATTGACAGGCTTGCAAAAGATTTGTCCCGCCATTGCATCGGTCGAAGCCCTCAGCGTTTACTTGCTGGCCACTGACAAAAAACCGACTGCCAAGGTGTTGCAACGCATGGGCGACTTGCTTGATGCCTCACCTTTGCCCTCCGTCGACCCCAAACACCGTTCCCACCTTTGGGTGGTGTCACCCAGAATCGGCACCATCTCGCCTTGGGCGTCCAAAGCCACAGACATTGCGCGCAACTGCGGGTTTGAGTTGCACCGGATTGAACGCCTCATTGCTTACCAAGTGGCTGTGGCAAACCACCATGAGTTCTCACCCAACGAAACCTCCGCCATCGAGCAATCTCTGCATGACCGCATGACCGAGTCGGTATGGCCCAGTGTGTCGTCTGCTTTGGCTTTGTTCAATGCAGTACCGGGCGCGAACATGGCGCACATTCAAGTACTGGCACATGGCCGTGCCGCGCTGGAAGCCGCCAACATAGAAAGCGGCTTGGCATTGGCTGACGATGAAATCGATTACTTGTTGAAGTCGTTTCAACAACTTCAACGCAATCCAACCGATGCCGAGTTGATGATGTTCGCACAAGCCAACAGCGAACACTGTCGCCACAAAATTTTCAATGCCGAATTCATTCTGGATGGCAAAGCCCAAAGCCACAGTTTGTTTGGCATGATTCGCCACACGCACCAGACCCACCCGCAGCACACGGTGGTGGCGTACGCTGACAACGCTGCCATCATGCAAGGCCATCAGGTCGAGCGTTTCACCGCCGCTTTGCAAGGCTACATGCCTCGCTACGACAAAAGCACCGGCGTGCAACACATATTGATGAAGGTGGAAACCCACAACCACCCGACTGCCATTTCCCCGTTTCCAGGTGCGGCCACGGGCGCAGGCGGGGAAATTCGCGATGAAGGCGCCACCGGACGCGGCGCCAAACCCAAGGCTGGGTTGACCGGTTTCAGCGTTTCCAAATTGTGGGGCAGTCACACCGGGCACGCGCCGCACATGGCATCTGCGTTGCAAATCATGACCGAAGGACCGTTGGGTGGTGCGGCTTTCAATAACGAGTTTGGCCGACCCAATCTCTTGGGCTACTTTCGCGAATACGAACAACACATCAACGGTGTGCAACGCGGTTACCACAAGCCGATCATGCTCGCAGGAGGCCTGGGTGTGGTGCGTGATGAACTCACCCACAAAGCATTGTTTGCCCCTGGCACGTTGCTGGTTCAACTGGGCGGTCCGGGCATGCGCATTGGCATGGGCGGAGGTGCCGCGAGTTCGTTGTCCAGTGGCACCAACGATGTGGCTTTGGATTTCGATTCCGTGCAGCGCGGCAACCCTGAAATTCAACGGCGCGCACAAGAGGTCATTAACCATTGCAACGCTTTGGGCCAAGACTCGCCTGTCTTGGCCATTCACGATGTCGGTGCTGGCGGGTTGTCCAATGCATTCCCCGAGTTGGTCAACGATGCTGGCCGTGGTGCACGTTTCGATTTGCGCCAAGTTCCTCTCGAAGAAAGCGGTTTGTCCCCGAAAGAAATCTGGAGCAACGAAAGTCAAGAACGGTATGTGCTGGCCATTGCCCCTGAATCACTGAGCCAGTTTGCGTTCTTTTGTGAGCGTGAACGTTGCCCGTTTGCGGTGGTGGGTGTCACCACCGATGACCGCCATCTTTCGGTCCAACACACCGATGACACCCGCGCTGTGGACATGCCCTTGAACGTGCTGTTGGGCAAGCCGCCCAAAATGTTGCGCGATGTTCAACGCATGACACAGCAAACCACGCCGCTCAACACAGATGAGATCACTTTGCAAGACGCGGTGCTCAAAGTGCTGTCTCATCCCACCGTGGCCAGCAAACGGTTTTTGATCACCATTGGCGACCGCACCGTGGGTGGCATGACGCACCGCGACCAAATGGTCGGGCCTTGGCAAGTGCCTGTGGCCGACTGCGCGATCACATTGGCTGATTACAAAGGCGTGGCTGGCGAAGCCATGTCAATTGGCGAACGCACACCGTTGGCCGCGATCCATGCACCCGCCTCGGGCCGCATGGCGGTGGCAGAAGCCATCACCAATTTGTTGGCCGCACCGATTTCGCTGGACAAGGTCAAGTTGTCTGCCAACTGGATGGCCGCTTGCGGCGAACCGGGTGAGGACGCGGCTTTGTATGACACGGTCAAAGCCGTGGGCATGGAACTTTGCCCTGCATTGGGCATTTCCATTCCGGTGGGCAAAGACAGTTTGTCCATGCGCACCCGCTGGCAAGCCGATGGTCAAAGCGTGCAAGTGACTTCACCGGTCAGTCTGATCATCACTGCATTTGCTGCATTGAACGATGTCCGGGGCAACTTCACACCGCAGTTGAACGCCACAGAACCCGATACCAGTTTGATATTGATCGACTTAGGCCGAAGCAAGCAACGCATGGGTGGCAGCATCTTGGCGCAAGTGCTGGACCAAACCGGTGGCGATGTTCCCGATTTGGATACGCCACAAGACTTGGTTCATTTGGTCAACGCCATCAACGAGTTGCGCGCCAAACAATGGGTGCTGGCCTACCATGACCGCAGCGACGGTGGCTTATTGGCTTGCATGGCCGAAATGGCGTTTGCCGGCCATGTGGGTGTGGCCATCAATGTCGATTTGCTGGTCACAGAAGGCGACGGCATCGCCGACAGCCGGGCAGACCATGGCGATAGCAAAAACTGGTCCCTACAAGTCAGCGCCCGACGGGATGAAAAAACCCTGCATGCGTTGTTCAATGAAGAACTGGGTGCGGTCATTCAAGTGCGTACCGAAGTGCGTGATCAAGTCATGCAACTCTTGCGCCAACACGGTTTGTCCGCTTGCAGCCATGTGGTGGGCAAAACCAGACCCACCACATCAGCCATCGCCAAGGGGACGAATGAACTCAGCATTTGGCGGGATGCCAAAGAAATATTCACAGCCAGTCTGTACGACTTGCACCAAGTCTGGGACAGCGTGAGCTGGAAAATTTGCCGCGAGCGAGACAACCCTGACACCGCAGATGCCGAGCATGCTGCTTGTTCAGACCCGCTTGACCCGGGCTTGCATGTGCATTTGACCCCGGGCTCGCTTGACAACGTGGCAGCGCCTTACATCCACTTGCAGCGCCCCCGCGTGGCTGTGTTGCGCGAACAAGGCGTCAATTCCCACGTGGAAATGGCCTATGCATTCACCGAGGCCGGTTTTGAGGCGTATGACGTTCACATGACCGATTTGCAGCAAGGTCGCGCTCACCTGAAAGATTTCCAAGGGCTCGTGGCTTGCGGCGGCTTCAGCTATGGCGACACCTTGGGGGCAGGCAAGGGCTGGGCTCGCAGCATCACGTTCAACACCCCACTGTCAGACCAATTTCACAGTTTTTTCCAGCGAAAAAACACATTCGCACTGGGCGTGTGCAACGGGTGCCAAATGTTTGCCGAGTTGGCCGTGCTGATTCCAGGTGCTGACGCTTGGCCGCGCTTTACCGACAACCAAAGTGGGCGGTTTGAAGCGCGTTTGTCCCAAGTGGAAGTGCTGGATTCACCCAGTTTGTTTTTTCAAGGCATGGCGGGAAGCCGTTTGCCGATCGCGGTGGCGCACGGCGAAGGCTACGCAGATTTCAGCGCCAAAGGCGACCCGCAAAAAGTCCTTGCGGCGATGCGTTTTGTCGATCACCATGGTCACGCGACACAAACTTACCCCTTCAACCCGAACGGCAGTCCAGGTGGATTGACGGCCGTGACCACGGCAGATGGGCGCTTCACCGCGATGATGCCGCACCCCGAGCGGGTGTTTCGGCAATTGCAATTCAGCTGGACCGCCAGCAGCAGTTTTCAAAAATCGACCGATTTCAGCCCGTGGATGCGCATTTGGCGCAACGCGCGCCGTTGGGTAGACTGATCTGTGCATCAAGAGTCACGTCTTGGTGTCGATTGCATAAACAAAGGACGTCACCATGAGCATCAACTTGAACATCACACGAGACCGAGAGCTCACCGATTTGCTCTACCAAAGCCACTTGGAATTGGGACAGTTGCAGGCTGACCTGACCGAGCTGACCCAACTGCATTCCGAAACCGCCGTGGCTTTGGTTGACCAGCCGCTGGAAAAGCAAGTTGATCTCTCGCAAACATCCAAAATTTTGCAAAAAGCCTTGGCTAAGAATGTCAATTTGCAAAAGCACTTGGTTCGGTTGATCAAACTGCTGACACAAAACCACACGGATGCAGCCAGTTTGTTGAACGAGTTTGAAAAAATCCGCACCTCTGAGCTGTTACAAAGCAAAACATTTGCACTGGCGCATGTGATCAACCCTGAAAAAGCTGACAAATCAACATAAACACTCGAAAAAAAGCCCTCGTCAAACGGCGAGGGCTTGGGTTTTTCGAGGTCAGCCGTTATTCGATTTTGGCTTTGTCGCGAAGGGTTTGTTGGAATTCAGCCAGTTTGTTGGATTGCAATTGCTGCAAAATTTGGGGCTTGACTTCTTCCATTTTCGGCAGCTGTGCGTCTCTCAAATCGTCAAGACGGATGACGTGAAAACCAAACTGGCTTTTGACCGGCACTTGGGTGAATTCACCTTTTTTCAATGCCACCATGGCGTCGGAAAACTCTTTCACGAAGCTCGACGCATTTGCCCAATCCAAATCACCACCTTTGGCACCTGAACCCGGGTCCTTGGATTGTTTTTTGGCGATGTCTTCAAACTTACCGCCTTTTTTCAAGCTGGCAATGATGGCCTTGGCTTGGTCTTCTTTTTCCACCAAGATGTGGCGTGATTTGTATTCTTTGCCGCCGTTCATGGACGAAAATTTGTCGTATTCGGCTTTGACTTCAGCGTCAGTGACAGGGTTGTTTTTTTGAAAATCTGCGAACAGTTCGCGAATCAAAATGCTTTGGCGGGCCAATTCCATTTGGGTTTTGTAATCTTCGGTCGCATCCATGCCTTTGTTTTGCGCTTCTTGCAAAAACACTTCACGGATGATGACTTCCTCGCGCAGTTGTTGCTCCATTTCTGGGGTCACCGCCCGACCAGCACGCTCAAGTTGCGCGGCCAAAGCTTGTAAACGCGCCTTGGGAACCGCTTTGCCGTTCACGATGGCGAGGTTTTGTGCATTCGCCGCAGCAACGCCAAGTGCCAGTGTGGCCGTCAATAAAACTGGCTTGAAAAAAGTGAAATTCATAAATGGCTTTCTTATAGACAAATCGGGTCTGAGTCAGAGTTGAAACCAGTCGATGGTTCAGTGAGGGGCTTCGACAATTTCAATGGCCAATGCATGAAGGCCTTGGTCAACAAATTGTTGCAACGCATCATACACAAGCCGGTGACGCGCCACCCGACTCAAACCCGCAAAAGCTGGCGTGCCGATGCGAACACGAAAATGCGTGCCTTGTCCGGACCCGTCAGCGCCTGCATGGCCTGCATGCGCAGCGCTTTCGTCTTCCACTTGCAAGAAAAAAGGCTCTAAGTCGGCTTGCAGTTTGTTGGTTAACTGGTCTGCACTGATGTTCATGGCTCCCCCGCGGGTTTGGCTTCGGCTTTATCAGCGTCCGGAGCATCGGGTTCAGGCTGAATGTGTTTGCTGAGATACACACCTTGGGCCAACACAAACACAAGCATCAAGCCCATGCTGCCAAACAATTTGTAATTGACCCAGGTGTCGGTGTCAAACTGGTAAGCCACCCACAGGTTGAGTCCGCCTTTGAACAAGAAAAACACAGCCCAGCTCCACAACAATTTTTGCCAAATTTCATCTGGCAATGACAGCTGAGCTGACATCAGCGATTTGATGAAATTTTTCTTCAGCAACCACTGTCCGCCAACCAACAAGCCACCCATCAACCAAAACAAAATGGTGGGTTTCCATTTGATGAACGTGTCGTTGTGGGTCAACAAAGTGGCACCGCCAAACACCGTGATGATGCCCAGACTCATCCATTGCATGGGTTCGACTTTGCCGTGCTTGAAGTACAGCCAGGCGATTTGCACCAAGGTCGCCACCATGGCGACGCCGGTCGCGACATAAATGCCAGCGAGTTTGAACGCCACGAAAAACAAGGCGATCGGGAAAAAATCCATCAACAATTTCATGGCTTGCTTTCGTCAGGCTCAAACGACAACGCGGCCGAGTTCATGCAGTAGCGCAACCCTGTGGGCGCTGGGCCATCAGGAAACACGTGTCCCAGATGGGCTTTGCACACGGCGCAAACGGTTTCTGTGCGCAACATGCCGTGGGCCCTGTCGACCCGTTCTTCAATTGCTGATGCATCAGCCGCTTGGTAAAAACTGGGCCAACCGCAACCCGCGTCAAACTTGGTGTTTGAGTCAAACAAAAGTGTGTCGCAGCAAATGCACCGGTAAATGCCCTTGGCCCAATGCGACTCGTACTTGCCTGTGTACGGGCGTTCGGTGGCGGCATGGCGGGTGACTTCGTAGGCCACAGGTTCTGCGTTTTTGGCTGCCAAATGCGCTCGCCATTCGGCGCTGTTTTGAGGGAGTTTCATGAGGAACAACTGATGGAAATGGAAGACGCCCAAGCGGGCGCAAAACCGGCCAAATGTTCAAACCGGGGGTGTTCGTCAAACGGGGACGACAGCACTTGCAACAAATCATCGACCCATTCGAAGTTGCCTATTTTCGCCTGACCAATGGCCTCTTCACCCAAATGGTTACGCAAAACATATTTGGGGTTGGTTGCCAGCATCAGCGAACCGGCTTGTTGGGTGTCTGTTCCCTCCAGCCTGCGTAAATAAGCTGGCAACCAAGCCGACCAAGCCGCGCCATCGATGAACAAGTCTTTGACCGGTTCGAACGCCTTGGTTGGTCCCAGACTTTGCAAATGGGCGACCGCGTGACTGAGTCGTCGCCAAAAAATGGTGAAGTCCGTTTTTTCAGTCGCCAAGAACTTGAGCAAAGATTCAATCAGCACATGGTCATCGGCGCCGGGATGCGTCAAACCCAATTTCATGGCGAACTCGCGGTCTGCCAAAGCGGGGTAGAGGGATTGGTAGGTTTCCAAGGCTTGCAGTGCCTTGTCTTGGTCTTCAATCAAGGGCAAAAGCGCTTGGCCCAGGCAAAACAAATTCCAGTAAGCGATTTGCGGTTGACGGGCATAGGCATAACGCCCTTGGTGATCCGAGTGGTTGCAAATGTGCGCGGGGTCAAATCCGTCGAGAAATTGGAACGGCCCGTAATCGATGGTCAGACCCAACAAGCTCATGTTGTCAGTGTTCATGACGCCATGACAAAACCCCACCGCTTGCCATTTGGCCAACATCACTGCGGTCAGTCGCGTGATGTCCGCCAGCAAAGCGGTGTACCTTGAAGGGCCGTCTTCCACTTGGTTCAAGTGGGGGAATTGCGTGTCAATCAAAAAATCGACCAGTGATTTCAGTGCCTTGATTTCGCCGTTGGCCGCGAAATGTTGCAAATGGCCAAACCGCAAAAAACTCGGCGCAACGCGCGTCACCACGGCCGCGGTTTCCATCTCTTCGCGCAACACACGGTCTGGCGAGCCCACCAAGGCCAACGCGCGGGTGGTGGGAATTCGCAAGCCGTGCATGGCTTCGCTGCATAAAAACTCTCGGATACTGGAACGCAACACGGCACGGCCGTCGCCCATGCGAGAGTAGGGCGTTTTGCCTGCGCCTTTGAGTTGAATTTCTTGCGCGCCGAGGGGTGTCTCAATCACCCCCAAGGACAGTGCCCGACCATCTCCTAATTGCCCAGCCCACACGCCAAATTGGTGGCCGCTGTAAACACTGGCACAAGGTTGACTGCCGTCGGCAACGGCATTGCCGGACAACACGTTCAACAGGTGGTCATCAAAGGCATCATCAGACCAACCCCATGCTCGGGCCAATGCATGGTTCTTGGCAACCCAGTGAACCTCACGCAGTGCGCTGGGGTTCACGGTTGTGTAAAACCCAGTCCCCAATGTGTCAAAAGGGTGTCGCCATTTCAAGCCGCGGGGCTGTTTGAGAGATTCCTGCATATGACAATTGTGCACAATACGCGAAACAACGCGCACAGCAGTGCCATTCAAAGGAGACGCCCATGCTGGGATTGATGCAGCAACAGACCTTGTTGATATCCGACATGATTGAATTCGCCGAGAAACACCACGGCGACACCGAAGTCATTTCAAGGCGCGTAGAGGGTGACATTCACCGCAGCAATTGGGCCACCATCGCTGCCCGCGCTCGGCAAGTGGCCAACGGTTTAGACCAATGGAAAATCGCCCAAGGTGACCGTGTCGCCACACTGGCTTGGAACGGTTATCGACACCTTGAGCTGTATTTCGGGGTCAGCGGCAGTGGCCGCGTGCTTCACACCTTGAACCCCAGGTTGCACCCCGAACAAATCACTTGGATCGTCAACCACGCTGAAGATACCGTGCTGTGTTTTGACCTGAGCTTTTTGCCCATCGTTCAAAAAATTCACCAAGACTGCAAAACCGTCAAGCATTGGGTGGCCATGTGCGACCCGGACAAGTTACCCAGCGACAGCGGCATCCCCCATTTGGTCAGTTACGAAAGTTGGATGGGTCAGCAATCCCACCAATACGCATGGCCAGCGCTGGATGAAAACACCGCCTCTTGCATGTGCTACACCAGTGGCACCACGGGCAACCCGAAAGCAGCCCTCTACAGCCACCGCTCCACCTTGTTGCATGCATACGCCTGTGCATTGCCTGATGTGATGTGCCTTTCCGCCCGCGACAGCATTCTGCCGGTGGTACCCATGTTCCATGTCAACGCATGGGGACTGCCTTACAGCGCCGCCATGGTGGGCGCGAAACTGGTGTTTCCCGGCGCGGCGCTGGACGGCAAATCGGTTTATGAATTGCTTGAATCAGAAAAAGTCACGCTGGCAGCAGGGGTGCCCACGGTCTGGCAAATGTTGTTGGCGCATTTGAAATCGGGTGGTCTGCGTTTCAGTCACCTGACCCGCACGGTGATTGGCGGCTCGGCCTGCCCCCCCGCCATGATCCAGGCTTTCAATGACGAATATGGCGTGGAAGTGTTGCACGCTTGGGGCATGACCGAGCTCAGTCCCTTGGGCACACTTTGCACTTTGAAGAACAAGCATTTGGCATTGCCTGCGGCAGAGCAAATGAAGATTCGCCTCAAGCAAGGGCGCGCCATTTTCGGCATCGATTTCAAAATCGTGGACGATCAAGGCAAGGAACAGCCCAACGACGGCAAGGCCTATGGCGACTTGTTGGTGAAAGGGCCTTGGGTCATCAAAGCGTATTTCAAACAAGAAGGTGCCTCGCCGTTGCAAGACGGTTGGTTTCCCACCGGCGATGTCGCCACGGTCGACCCCGATGGTTTCTTGCAAATCACCGACCGCAGCAAAGACGTGATCAAGTCTGGCGGCGAATGGATCAGTTCGATCGATGTCGAAAACATCGCCATGGCACATGCCGATGTGGCCATGGCGGCGTGCATTGGCATGCCGCATCCCAAATGGGACGAGCGCCCGATCGTGGTGGTGGTCAAAAAAGCCGATGCCAAAGTGGGGCGGGATGAACTCTTGAAGTTTTACGAGGGAAAAATTGCCAAATGGCAAATACCGGATGATGTGGTGTTTGTTGAGAGCATCCCCTTGGGCGCGACTGGCAAAATGCTGAAAACGCGTTTGCGCGAGCAGCTAGCTGGCTACCAGTTACCCGCATAAAACCTGAATGTGACCACGGTTTTAGGGGTAACCCTAGCAGGGTCAACCCGAAAATCCGTTAGGCTTGATCGTCTATGAATGAGGAGAAAAGAATGCTTTTTCGCAAATTAGGTATGGCCTTGGTATTGACCAGTTTCTGTGTTGCCGCAACGGCTCAAAAGGGCGAAACCGTCAAGATTGCTTGGATCGACCCATTGTCTGGCCTGATGGCCCCGGTCGGTTCTAACCAACTCAAATCCTTGCAATACCTCGCCGAGGAATACAACAAGGGCAATGCGGCTGGTGTCAAATTTGAAATCATCGGTTTGGACAACAAACTCAGCCCCGCTGAAAGTCTGAACCAACTCAAATCGGCCATGGACCAAGGGGTTCGTTACATCACCCAAGGCAATGGTTCCTCGGTGGCGGGTGCGCTGGTGGACGCGGTCAACAAACACAACGAGCGCAACCCTGGCAAAGAAATCATCTTCCTCAATCACTCTGCGGTGGACCCCGACCTGACCAACAACAAATGCAGCTACTGGCATTTCCGTTTTGACGCCGACACCTCCATGAAAATGGAAGCCCTGTCCACTTTCATCAAGGACATGCCCGAGGTCAAAAAAATCTACCTGTTGAACCAAAACTATTCGCACGGACAACAAGTGGTCAAGTACGCCAAAGAGACCTTGAGCCGCAAGCGCCCTGACATCCAAATCGTCGGTGAAGATTTGCATCCACTGGCTCAGGTGCGAGACTTTGCCCCCTACATTGCCAAAATCAAAGCCTCAGGCGCGGACTCTGTCATCACCGGCAATTGGGGTTCCGATCTGGCCTTACTGGTCAAAGCCGCCAACGAAGCAGGTTACTCAGGCAAGTTCTTCACTTACTACACCGGCGTGACCGGCACCCCCACGGCCTTGGGTCAAGGGGCAGCGGGTCGGGTCTACCAAGTCTCCTATGCCCACTACAACATGACCGGGCCGATGGCCAAATACCGCGATGGCTTCAAAGCCAAATTCAATGACGATTTGTACACCGGCTCCATGATCAGCATCTTCGATTTGCTCACGGGTGCCATGGCTCAAGCCAAGTCCACCGACCCAGTCAAAGTCGCTGCAGCCATGCACGGCTTCAAATTCAAAGGTTTCAACGGTGACATGGAAATGCGCAAATTTGACCACCAGTTGCAACAAACTTTGTTTGTCACGGTTTGGCAAAAAGCTGACAAAAAATTCCCTTACAGCCCTGAAAACACAGGCATGACATTGGCGCCCGTCAAAACGTTCGAGCCCTATGTGTCCAGCACGCCGACCAGTTGCCAGATGAAAATGCCTTGACGTGACCTCTTTGTTGTACCCGCCTGCCTTCTGGCGTTCTTTGCGCGTTGACTTTGGACATTGAGCATGGAATTCTTTTTCATTTCCATGTTGAATGGCCTGAGTTATGGCTTGCTGCTGTTCATGCTGAGTTCAGGCCTGACCCTGATTTTCAGCATGATGGGTGTGCTCAATTTCGCCCATGCCAGCTTTTACATGCTCGGCGCTTACTTCGGTTACACCTTGAGCGGGGCCATCGGCTTTTGGCCAGCCCTCGTGTTGGCGCCCATCCTCACTGGCGCGGCCGGCGCCTTGTTTGAAAGCCAAGTGCTCAGACGGGTTCACAAAATGGGCCATGTCTCAGAGTTACTGGTGACGTTTGGTTTGTCCTACATCGTGTTGGAAGTCGTGCAATTGGTATGGGGGCGGGTGGCGGTTGATTTCACGCCGCCGGCTTTGTTACAAGGCCCGTTGTTCACGCTGATCAACCATTCGACCCAAGGTTTGTCGCTGGTCTCCGGCGCGGCAGGTGCAGCTTGCCAGTCTGCAGATGCCGCGGTTCGCATCATTTGCTCACCGTTTCCTGCCACGCGGGGTTTCATCATGGTCACTGCGATCGGCATGATGGTGAGTTTGTGGTGGGTGCTGACCCGCACCCGCGCGGGGTTGATCATTCAAGCGGCGCTCACGCACCCCGAAACGGTTGAAACACTGGGACACAACGTGCCCCGTATCTTCATGCTGGTGTTTGCCATGGGCACCGGCTTGGCTGGCTTGGCGGGTGTCATTGGTGGCTTTACTTTCATCACCGAGCCCGCCATGGCCGCCACCGTCGGTTCGGTCATTTTTGTGGTGGTGGTGGTTGGTGGCATGGGGTCGCTCAGTGGTGCATTTCTGGCGTCTTTGTTGATCGGCGTGATCCAAACTTTTGCCGTGGCAGTGGACTATTCCATTTTGCAATTGCTGGCAGACATCGGCGTCAAACTCTCAGCCAACGCGCAACACAACACCATGCTGCAACTCTCGGTGTCGCAAATTGCGCCCGTGCTGCCCTATTTGTTCCTCGTGTTGATTCTGATTTTCCGACCACGTGGTCTTTTGGGTAAACGCGATGCCTGAACACAGTACGCCATCTTCTTTCGCGCGCTCCACCAACCTGGTGTGGGCATTGTTCGCTGTGTTGCTGGTCCTGGCCCCTTGGGTGTTCACCAGCAATTTGTCCATGACGATGATGTCGCAAATGGGCATCGCCATCATCGCTTGCTTGTCCTACAACATTTTGTTGGGGCAGGGGGGCATGCTGAGTTTTGGCCACGCGGTGTACAGCGGCATGGGAAGCTATTTCACCATCCATGCGTTGAACATGCTTGGCCAAGGCACGCTGCATTTGCCCGTGTCCTTGTTGCCCTTGGTTGGTGGCCTGGCCGGCATGGGCTTTGCCGTGTTGCTGGGGTATGTCACCACGCGCAAATCGGGCACCACGTTTTCCATGATCACATTGGGCATGGCTGAATTGGTGTTCGCCATGTCGCTGATGTTTTCCGAGTTTTTCGGTGGCGAAGCAGGTGTCTCAGGCAACCGCGTGGTGGGCGACGCGTTCATGGGCATCAATTTTGGTCCTCAACGTCAGGTTTATTACTTGATCGCCGTCTACACATTCATCAGCATGGGGCTGCTGTATGCGCTCACGCAAACGCCTTTGGGCAGGATTCTCAACGCCGTGCGAGACAACCCAGAGCGAGTGGAATTCATTGGCTACAACACACAGCAAGTCCGCTACCGCGCCTTCATCATCGCTGGGTTTTTCGCGGGCATCGCCGGCGGTTTGGGCGCGCTCAATTTTGAAATTGTCACCGCCGAAGTCGTTGGTCCGGCGCGATCAGGGGCGTATTTGTTGTTCACGTTTCTCGGCGGCGCGACTTTCTTTTTCGGGCCAGTTCTGGGCGGCATTTTGATGGTCTTGGCTTTCGTGCTGTTGTCCGAACTGACCAAAGCTTGGCTGCTGTATTTGGGTTTGATTTTCTTGTTCATGGTGGTGTATGCGCCCGGTGGTTTTGCGGCCTTGATCATGGTCAACCTGCGCATCATCAAAGCCGGGGCATTCGCTCGCTTGCTCAGCGGCTACGTCGGCCTGTTCGCTTCGGGCCTGTTGATGCTGGCTGGTGCCAGTGCCTTGATTGAAATGGTCTACCACATGCAATTGAATGCCGCGCTCAGTTCTCAATTGGTGTTTGCCGGTGTGACTCTGGACACGCATGACAGCAGCCATTGGCTGGTGGGCAGTGCCTTGTTATTGGCTGGTTTGGCCATGTTTGAATGGCAACGCCAACGTTTCATGCAAGTCTGGGAACAGGTGCAATCAGAATTGGCCGCCCGCAGTTCGACAGGGAGCCATGCATGAGCCAGACGCCCTCTTTGTCACTGAAAAATCTGCACAAACAATTTGGCAAAACGCAAATCATTCGCGGTGTTGATTTGACCGTGCAAGCCGGCGAACGTGTCGCCATCATCGGGCCCAACGGCGCCGGCAAGTCCACGCTATTCAATTTGATCAGCGGCCGATTTGCCCCGACCAGCGGTGAAATCCATTTACACGGTCAACGCATCGATGGGCTCAAACCCTTTGAAATCAACCGCCAAGGTTTGTCCCGCAGTTTTCAAATCACCAACATTTTTCCCAAGCTCAGTGTGTTTGAAAACCTTCGTTGCTCAGTGCTTTGGAGTTTGGGACATCGCTACAGCTTTTGGACTTTTTTGAGCCGACTGAAAGACGCCAATGAACTGGCGGCGACATGGATGGAGCGCATCCAGTTGGCACACAAGCGCGACGTGCTGGCGATGAACCTGACTTACGCTGAGCAACGTGCCTTGGAAATCGGCATCACCATGGCCGGTGGCGCGGATGTGGTGTTGCTCGATGAACCCACGGCTGGCATGAGCAAAAGCGAAACCGAGCGGTTCATTGCATTGATCAAAACCGTCACGCAAGGCAAAACCCTGCTGACAGTCGAACACGACATGGGCGTGGTGTTTGGCCTGGCCGACAAAATTGCCGTGCTGGTTTACGGCGAAGTCATTGCGTTTGACACACCCGACCAAGTTCGCGCCAATGCCCGCGTGCAAGAAGCCTACCTTGGCAGTTTGTCTGAAGGCCATTGACCATGCTTCACATTGACCAATTACACGCGTATTACGGCAAAAGCCATGTGTTGCAAGGTGTCAGCTTCGACATTGCGCAAGGTGAAATCGTCGCTTTGCTCGGGCGCAACGGGTCTGGCCGGTCCACCACCGCCAAGGCCATCATGGGCTTGGTCGATTGCCACGGCACCATGGCATTCAACGGGCAAAACTTGGTTCAACGCAAACCATTCGACATTGCGCACATGGGCATTGGCTATGTGCCTGAAAACCGCGATATTTTTCCCAAGCTCACCGTCCATCAGAATTTGCTGCTGGGACTCAAGGGCGACGCGCCCCAAGGCCGCTGGCATTTTGATGACATGTACGGCTTGTTTCCTCGCCTCAAAGAAAGACAGCACACCGAGGCCGGGGTGCTGTCTGGTGGAGAGCAGCAAATGCTGACTTTGTGCCGAACACTCATGGGCGACCCCGAACTCATCATCATCGATGAACCCACCGAAGGCTTGGCACCGAAAATCGTTGAGCAGGTCGGTGTTTTTCTACAGGAACTGCGCCATCGCGGTGTCTCGGTGTTGTTGATCGAACAAAAGCTCACGATCGCCATGCAAATTTCTGACCGCGCCTTGGTCATGGGCCACGGCAGCATCGTGTTTGACGGCACGCCTGCGCGATTGCGTGAAGACGCTGCAGTGCGCAAAGAATGGCTCGAAGTTTGAGACATGTCTGCGGCTTCGGTCTACAATTCATAAAAAAGAACGATCGTTCTTTTTTCTTCCAACTCTCAAGGAACTGACATGAGTGCTGATTACGCTGTTCATGGCGATGTCGCCGTGATTTCTATGAACAACCCACCGGTCAACGGCCTCGGCTTGGCGACCCGCCAAGCCATCGTTGAGGGCTTGCAACAAGCCAAGAACGATGCCGCCGTCAAGGCCATCGTCATCACCGGCGCTGGCAAGGCTTTTTCAGGCGGCGCAGACATCAAAGAATTCGGCTCTCCCAAAGCTTTGCAAGAACCCCATTTGCTCAGCGTCATCTCTGCCATTGAAAACTGCCCGAAACCGGTGGTGGCCGCGGTTCACAGTGTGGCCATGGGCGGTGGACTTGAATTGGCATTGG
Organism: Comamonadaceae bacterium; assembly: GCA_947458415.1. GTDB lineage: Bacteria > Pseudomonadota > Gammaproteobacteria > Burkholderiales > Burkholderiaceae_C > Limnohabitans. Next base: position 15,407 of record CANGZG010000009.1, read on the forward strand.
GTTGCCATTACCGCGTTGCCGCCCCCGGCTGCGATGTGGCCTTGCCAGAAGTGAAATTGGGTTTGATCCCCGGCGCTGGTGGCACCCAACGTCTGCCCCGAGTGATTGGCGTTGAAGCTGCGCTGAACATGATCGTCAGCGGCGAACCCGTTAAGAGCGAGATGCTGGCCATGTTGCCCGGTCAAACCTTGTTTGACCTGATGTCCGCCTCCAAGGACAGCCTGTTGCAAGAAGCCATTGCGTTTGCCCAAGGCGTGGTGGGAACCACGCCTCTGCCATTGGTGAGGAACTTGCCTTGCAAGCATCCGAACGCAGATGCGTTTTTCAAATTCAGCCACAACATGGTCAATGGCATGACCAAAGGCAAATACCCCGCACCCCCCAAATGCATTGAAGCGGTGCAAAACGCCACCAAAATGAAATTTGACCAAGGCATGGCCGCTGAGCGTGAAATTTTCACCAACTTGATGTGGACGCCTGAATGCCGCGCGTTGCGTCATTTGTTTGTAGCGCAACGTGCTGCTTCCAAGATCGACGATGTGCCGTCAGATACCCCTCAGCGCGAAATCAAATCTGTCGCCGTCATCGGTGCAGGCACCATGGGTGGCGGCATCAGCATGAATTTTCTGAACGCTGGCATTCCCGTCAAAATGTTAGAAATGAAACAAGAAGCGCTGGACAAAGGCGTGGGCATCATGCGCAGCAACTATGAAGCGCAGGTCAAAAAAGGCAAGCTCAAAGAAGACAAATACAAAGAGCGCATGGGTTTGCTCAGCACCACGTTGAATTACGAGGATTTGAAAGACGCAGACCTGGTCATCGAAGCGGTGTTTGAAGAGATCGGTGTCAAAGAGCAGGTGTTCAAACAGCTCGATGCGGTCATGAAGCCCGGCGCGATTTTGGCCTCCAACACATCCACCCTGGATGTGAACGCCATTGCGCACTTCACCCAACGCCCGCAAGATGTGGTGGGGTTGCATTTCTTCAGTCCAGCCAATGTCATGAAGTTGCTGGAAGTGGTGCGTGGTGCAGACACGGCCAAAGATGTCATGGCCAGCGTCATGTCGGTCGCCAAAAAAATCAAAAAAACCGCGGTGGTCTCCGGCGTGTGCGATGGTTTCATCGGCAACCGCATGATCGAGCAATACAGCCGTCAAGCGGGCTTTCTGATCGAGGAAGGTTGTACACCGCAACAAGTGGACAAAGCGGTTGAAAAATTTGGTTTCGCCATGGGGCCGTTTCGCATGGGTGACTTGGCAGGCAACGACATCGGTTGGGCGATTCGCAAAAGGCGTTATCAAGAAAAGCCCGACATGAAATACAGCAAAACCGCTGACCTGTTGTGTGAAATGGGCCGCTTCGGGCAAAAGGCCGGCAAAGGTTGGTACGACTACCAAGCTGGCAAGCGTGACGCCATTCCCAGCAAAGAGGTGGAAGACATGATTGCCAACCACCGTCAATCGCTGGGCATCAGCGTGCGCAAAATCAGCGATGACGAAATCGTGCAGCGCCTCGTGTTCTCCTTGGTCAACGAAGCCGCGCATATTTTGGAAGAAGGCATCGCGGCTCGAGCCAGTGACATCGACATGGTCTACATCACGGGTTATGGCTTCCCGGTCTACCGCGGTGGCCCCATGATGTATGCCGATCAATTCGGGCTGTTCAACATGCTGCAAGCCATGCAACGTTTTTCTCAAAACCCACACGACGACGCTTCATTCTGGCAACCGGCACCTTTGCTGGCACGCTTGGTCGCCGAAGGCAAAACTTTCAATTAAGGAGTCCCCATGACAAACGCCGTCATTGTTTCCACCGCCCGCACCCCCTTGGCCAAAAGTTGGCGCGGTGCTTTCAACATGACCCATGGCGCCACCTTGGGTGGACACGCGGTCAAACACGCCATTGCACGCGCGGGCATCGAGGCCGCTGAAGTCGAAGATGTCATCATGGGCTGCGCCAACCCCGAAGGCGCCACCGGTGCCAACATCGCCAGACAAATTGCGCTGATGGCAGATTGCCCGATCACCGTGAGTGGCTTGACCGTCAACCGTTTTTGTTCCTCTGGCCTGCAAACCATCGCATTGGCTTCGCAGCGTGTCATCGCTGGCGAGGGCGATGTCTATGTGGCTGGGGGTGTTGAAAGCATCTCTTGTGTGCAACAAGAGATGAACCAGCACATGTTGTCTGACCCGGCGCTGATGAAGAAAAAACCCGAAATCTACTGGAACATGTTGCAAACCGCCGAGCAAGTCGCCAAGCGTTACAACATCGGGCGTGACCGCATGGATGAGTACGGATCGGCCAGCCAGCAAAAAGCCTGCGCTGCCCAAGCGGCAGGCAAATTCACCGACGAAATCGCGCCCATCACCGTGCAAGCGGGTGTGGTCGACAAAGTCATGGGCATGATGACCAAACAAGTCACCGTCAGCGTCGACGAGGGACTTCGTGAGGGCACCACGGCCGAAGGCATTGCAGGCATCAAACCGGCCATGCCGGGTGGCGTGATTGCGGCGGGCAATGCGTCTCAGTTCTCAGACGGTGCCGGTGCGTGTGTGGTGGTCAATGAAGACTACGCCAGCAAACACAACCTCCAACCCTTGGGACGTTTTCTGGGATTCGCCGTGGCCGGTTGTGAGCCTGACGAAATGGGCATTGGTCCGGTTTATGCCATCCCCAAAGTGCTCAAGCGCTTGGGCTTGGGCATCAACGACATCGATTTGTGGGAACTCAATGAAGCGTTTGCGGTGCAAGTGTTGTATTGCCGTGACAAGCTGGGCATTCCGCCAGAGCTGCTCAATGTCAATGGCGGCGCCATCGCCGTCGGTCACCCTTATGGCGTCAGCGGCCAACGCTTGACCGGTCATGCGCTGATCGAAGGCAAACGCCGGGGTGCCAAACGCGTGTGTGTCACCATGTGCATCGGTGGCGGCATGGGTGCAGCAGGCGTGTTTGAAGTCCTGTGAATCGGGCAGTCATCCACAAGACAACCCGTCCGCCGTGACGGGTTTTTTTCTTTTAAAGTCACCCCATGTCCTTGCGCCACACTGTCGATTTTTTACTGTACCAATGGCTACAGGTTGAACGCTTGCAAGCCCGACCGAGGTTTGCCGACCATTCACGTGACACCTTTGATGCGGTGCTGGATACCTGCGAAAGAATCGCGCGCGAAAAATACGCACCGTTCAACCGAACTGTCGACACCCAAGAGCCGCAGTTTGACGGCGAGAAAGTGGTCTTGCCCGCCTGCACCCAAGACGCGTTGAACGCTTATGCAGCGAGTGGCATGTTGAGTGCCGCACAAGACTACGACATTGGCGGAATGCAATTGCCTTATACGGTGGAAGCCGCTGCCAATGCTTTTTTTGCGTGTGCTTCTGTCAGCATTGGCGCGAGCATGTTGACGGTGGCCAATGCCAATTTGCTGATGGCCCACGGCAGCGAGGTGCAACGCAACGTGTTTGCCTTGAACCAATTCAATGGCCGTTTTGCGGGCACCATGTGTTTGTCAGAGCCCCAAGCCGGTTCATCGTTGTCAGACATCACGACTCGCGCCACACCTGACGGCGATGACCACGCCAACGATGCTTTGGGACCACGCTATCGCCTCAAAGGCAACAAGATGTGGATCTCCACGGGCGACCATGAATTGACCGAGAACATCGTGCACCTGGTGTTGGCCAAAATTCCGGGGCCAGATGGGAAATTGATCGCTGGCACCAAAGGCATTTCTCTGTTCGTCGTGCCCAAGCATCTGGTCAATGCACATGGCGAACTCACTGGCGAGCGCAACGATGTGTCACTCGCAGGTTTGAACCACAAACTCGGTTGGCGCGGCACGGTCAACACCTTGCTCAATTTTGGCGAAGGTCGTTATTCACCCCACGGTCAAAGCGGTGCGATGGGTTATTTGGTGGGACAACCTGGCGAGGGTTTGCGCTGCATGTTCCACATGATGAACGAAGCACGCATTGGTGTGGGCTTGGCCGCCACGATGTTGGGCTTGGCAGGCTATCAGGCTTCACTGGACTACGCATTGACCCGTACCCAAGGCAGGCCCGTGGGCCCGGCGGGCAAGAACCCCGAAATGCCTGCGGTGCGTCTGATTGAACATGCAGACATCAAACGCATGTTGTTGGCGCAAAAAGCCTATGGTGAAGGCGCCTTGGCGCTGGGTTTGTTCGGTGCGCGTTTGGTGGATGAATTGCACACCGGTGACGCGCACCAACAGCACGAGGCCCAATGGTTGCTGGAAGTGCTCACGCCCATCATCAAAAGTTGGCCCAGCGAATGGTGCTTGGAGGCGAACAGTTTGGCCATCCAAATCCATGGGGGTTATGGCTACACCCGAGATTTTCCGGTTGAACAATACTGGCGCGACAACCGATTGAACATGATTCACGAAGGCACCCACGGCATCCAAGCCATGGATTTGTTGGGACGCAAAGTTTTGTTGAAAGACGGCTTGGGCTTGCAATTGTTAGCGCAACGCATCCTTGACACATGCCAACGTTCAGTGAGTCCGACCGAACATGCGCAATCCCAAGCGTTGCAACAAGCATGGTCTGACCTGATGCAAGCCACACGTGAGGCTTGGCAAGGAAATGACCCCGCGTTGTCATTGGCCAATGCCGTGCCTTATATGCAAGCCTTTGGTCACACCGTGTTGGCTTGGGTCTGGCTTGATGTCAGTCTGGCCAGCCAAGGCGACGACGCAGCCAGTGTGGGAAGGCGTCATGCTTGCCAATATTTCTTCAACTATGAATTGCCCAAGACATCGGCTTGGTTGCAAGTGGTGAAATCACAAGATGCCACGTGTGCCCACATGCCCATTGATGCTTTTTGAGCCCGACCCCAAGGAAACACCCCATGACTCGCACTGTGAAACAACTTTTTGACCTGACTGGCAAAACCGCATTGGTGACTGGCGGCTCACGCGGACTGGGTCTGCAACTGGCCCATGCGCTGGGCGAAGCCGGTGCACGCATCATGCTGAGTTCACGCAAAGAAGCCGACTTGCAAGCAGCGGCTTCTGAGTTGAAACACGCGGGCATCGATGTGCAATGGTTGGCCGCTGATTGCGCCAACGAGAAAGACATTCACCGGTTGGGTGCTGAAACTTTGCAAGCCTTTGGCCATGTGGATGTCTTGGTGAACAACGCCGGTGCGGCATGGGGTTCACCCGCCGAAGACCACCCCTTAGAAGCTTGGGACAAGGTCATGAATTTGAACGTGCGCGGTTATTTCATTTTGAGCCAATACTTGGGCAAACACAGCATGATTGGTCGGCGCAAGGGCAGCATCATCAATGTCGCCTCCATCGCTGGTTTGGCCGGTAACCCCAGCGGCATGAAAACCTTGGCCTACAACACCTCCAAAGCGGCAGTGATCAATTTCACCCGCGCGCTCGCTGGCGAATGGGGCGAACACGGTATCCGCGTGAATGCGATTTGCCCCGGCTTTTTCCCCAGCAAAATGACCGCAGGTTTATTGAGATCCATGGGAGAAGACACGATGGCCTCGCATGCGCCGCTACGCCGCTTAGGCGACGACGAAGACCTCAAAGGCTTGGCCTTGTTATTTGCATCCGACGCAGGCAAACACATCACCGGCCAATGGATGGCCGTGGATGGCGGCGTCAGTGCCATTCTCGGCGGATCCGATGCCTCTCATCACGCCTGATTTTCCTTTCACTTGACCAAACACCCACGGAGACACACATGCCACAAAACCCCCAAATCCATTTGGTCAGCCGCCCCAAGGGCGAGCCTTTGGCCGAAAACTTCCAATTACTGACGCTCGACACGCCTGCGTTGGCTGACCAACAGGTCTTGGTCAAACACGAATACCTCAGCCTTGACCCCTACATGCGCGGGCGCATGAATGACGTGAAAAGCTACACCTTGCCGCAGCCACTCAACAGCGTGATGATTGGTGGCACGGTTGGCGAAGTGGTGGAAAGCCGCCACCCAGGGTTTTCGCCGGGTGACAAAGTGGTGGGCATGGGGGGTTGGCAAACCTACAGCGTGGTCGACGCCAGCGCCCCGGGCGCATTGCGCAAGATCGACACCACGCATGTGCCCATCAGCCATTACCTTGGTGCGGTTGGCATGCCCGGCGTCACCGCATGGCACGGTCTGGTTCGCATCATTGAACCCAAAGCAGGGCAGACCTTGACCGTCAGCGCAGCCAGCGGCGCCGTGGGCAGCGCATTTGGTGCGTTGGCCAAAGCGCGTGGTTGCCGCGTCATCGGCATTGCCGGCGGCAAAGACAAATGCGACTACGTCACCCACGATTTGGGTTTTGACGCCTGCATCGATTACAAGCAGCACAACGACTACCTGTCCTTGTCCAAAGCCTTGAAGGACGTCTGCCCCGACGGCATCGACGGCCATTTTGAAAATGTGGGTGGCATGGTGTTGGACGCGGTCATGCTCAGAATGAACCACTTCAGCAGCATCGCGGTATGCGGCATGATTTCTGGCTACAACGGCCACCCGATCCCCATGGCCAATCCCTCATTGATCTTGGTCAACCGAATGAAGGTGCAAGGCTTCATCGTCAGCGAACACCCAGCGGATTGGCCACTGGCACTCAAAGAATTGGGTGAACTGGTGGGCAGTGGCAAATTCAAACCACGCGAAACCGTGGCACAGGGCCTGGCCAACGCACCCGAGGCATTTTTTGGTTTGCTCAAGGGCAAAAATTTCGGCAAGCAAGTCGTCAAGATTTGAGGTCACATGATTCTTCACCATTACCCCACATCGCCGTTTGCCGAAAAAATCCGTTTGATTTTTGGCTACAAACGCATGGAATGGCAGGGCGTTGAAATTCCGATGGTCATGCCCAAACCGGATTTGATGCCGCTGACTGGCGGTTACCGCAAACCACCGGTGCTGCAAATCGGCGCAGACATGTATTGCGACACCGCATTGATTTGCGATGTGCTCGAGCAGATGGTGCCCACGCCCTCGCTCTACCACGCCGCACCCAAAGGCTTGGTCAGGACCGTGGCGCAATGGGCAGACAACGTGTTGTTTCCTGTGGCCATGGCATACAACTTTCAACCCGCAGGGGCACAGCATGTGATGGCGAGCATGCCCGCCGATGTGGTCAAGGTCTTTGCCGAAGACCGCAAAGCCATGCGCGGCGGTGGTGCACGCATGCCTGCGCCAGACGCCACTGCCATGTACAAAAGCCATTTGCGACGCTTATCAACCATGTTGGAAGACCATGCGTTTTTGTTGGGTGACACGCCTTGCTTGGCCGATTTTTCTGTCTATCACTCGGTGTGGTTCACCATGGTGAAAGTGCCTGTGATTGACCACATTTTGGACGCCACACCGTTGGTGAGGGAATGGGGGCATCGCATGGCTTCGATCGGGCACGGCAAGTCGCAAGCCATCACCGCCGCGCAAGCATTGCACATCGCGGCGGCCGCGCAACCTGTTGCTTTGCATGACGATGTGTTCCAAGACGAACACGGCATCCCGCTTGGCACGCAGGTCAGTGTCGCGGCAGACAGCTTTGGCACCGAACCCACCACAGGCACCTTGGTGGCAGCCACGCGCACCCGCTTGACCCTGGAACGAAACGATCCGCAAGTGGGCCAATTGCATGTGCACTTTCCTCGCATGGGCTTCATCATGAAAAAGGCCGACGCATGATCAACGACTTCAAAGGAAAAACCGCTGTCTTGACTGGCGGTGCATCTGGCTTTGGTTTGGAATGCGCTCGCATTGGCGCATCACTGGGCATGAACTTGGTGTTGGTCGATGTGCAAAAAGACGCGCTGAAACAAGCCCATGACGAAATGAAAGCCTTGGGTGTGCAAGTCATGGCCAAGCGGGTGGATGTCTCCCATGCCGACGACATGCAAGAACTCGCCACAGCGGTTCAAGCGCGTTTTGGCGCGCCGCATTTCGTCTTCAACAACGCCGGCGTCGGCGCTGGCGGCTTGCTGTGGGAAAACAGCTTGCAAGACTGGGAATGGCTGCTCGGTGTGAATGTGTGGGGCGTGGTTCACGGGGTGCGTTTGTTCACGCCCATGATGCTGCAAGCCGCACAACAAGACCCCACATGGCAGGGCCACATCGTCAACACTGCCAGCATGGCCGGTTTGCTCACACCCCCAAACATGGGCATTTACAACGTCACCAAACATGCGGTGGTGGCCTTGACCGAAACCCTCTACCAAGACCTGAACTTGGTCACCGACCAAATCAGCGCCAGTGTGTTGTGTCCTTACTTTGTGCCCACAGGTATTAACCAAAGCGAACGAAACCGACCCGGTCATTTGGCCGCGGCCCAACCCACGCAAAGCCAACTGATTGGCCAAGCCATGAGCGACAAAGCCGTCAGCAGTGGCAAAGTCAGTGCTGCACAGGTTGCACAGATGGTGTTTGATGCGATTCGCGCAAACCAGTTTTACATTTACAGCCACCCCAAAGCGCTGGGCAATGCCCAAACCCGTTTTGATGCAATCGTGCAAGGCAGCAACCCACCCGATCCGTTTGCCGAGCGGCCTGACATTGGCATCCAATTGAAACAGGCGTTGCGCGGCAACTGACAACTGACCGATGAAAGCCCTGTGCATACACGCTGGCCCGCAGGCATTGGCGCACGTGCATGCCCAAGGCTTGCAACCGCAGCACATCAGCGTCATACCGGGCGCGGCCGGTGGTCCCAAGGGACTGGTGTTAGGCCCCATCGACCGGTATTTGTTTGACCAATGGTTGCCCCGCAGTCAGCAACCGATTGACTTGGTTGGCGCTTCCATTGGCGCTTGGCGCATGGCCACCGCTTGCGTGCCAGACCCTCGGGCAGAGCTGCTTGCTTTGGAAGATGCCTACGTTCACCAAAATTACGTCTTGTCACCGGGTCAATCACGACCAACACCGACACAGGTCAGCGACGATTTCTCTGCGAATCTGCACCGGTTTTATGCGGGCCGTGTTCACAAAGTGCTGCAACACCCCCGTTACCGCCTGCACATCATGACATCGCATGGCCGAGGACTGCTTCAACGCGACACGCCACTGCGTCGAACCTTGGGTTATGCCGGTGCTTACCTGACCAACTTGGTCAACCGCAAAGCCATGTCATGGTGGTTAGAACGCGTGGTGTTTTCCTCTTCTTTTTTGGGACACCCGCAACCGCTGCCATTTCGCGTGCTCGACTACCGCACGCGTCATCTGGCGCTGAGTGAGGAAAATTTTTTGGATGCCGTGCAAGCCAGTTGCTCGATTCCGTTTGTATTGAACGCGGTTCATGACATCCACGGTGCACCCACGGGCGCTTATTGGGATGGCGGGA
>CANGZG010000010.1 GCA_947458415.1 Comamonadaceae bacterium
CTACGACCCGGCGTTTGCCGGTGAAATGGCCGTCATCATCGACCGTGGCATGCGCGACATGTTGATCGATCAGCAAGACGTGTTTTATTACGTGACACTGATGAACGAAAACTACGCGCAACCTGACCTGCCGCCGAATGTGCAGGACCAGTTGCTCAAAGGCGGCTATTTGTTTGCCGCGCCGCCCACATCATTGGGACCGCGTGCGCCACAAGTCAGTTTGCTGGGTTCGGGGGCGATTTTGTGTGAAGTGATCAAAGCCGCAGAGATGCTGGCCGAACAAGGCATTGCCGCAGAAGTGTTCAGCATCACCAGTTGGAGTGAACTGGCCAGAGACGGTCTGCGTGCCGAGCAATCCGCCATGGCCCACGGCATTCCAGCTGCGCCGTTTGTCAGCAATTTGCTGTCAAAGCACACAGGGCCAGTGATTGCAGCCACTGACTATGTTCGTGCAGTGCCAGAAAGCATCCGGGCTTATTTGCCGCCGAACCGTCGTTATGTGACTTTGGGAACAGATGGCTTTGGCAGAAGCGACACGCGCCAAGAACTTCGGTCGTTTTTCCAAGTGGATGCGGCCAGCATCGTCAAGGCGGCCATGTACGCTTTGGGAAAAACGACAGCTTCAGCATGACGAACCCTGAACTGACCGACACACCATCAAGTGTGCGATTTTTCAAACTGGTGCATGTAGTCTCGTAAACGCTCCACACTGGACAAGGGCATGGCGTTGTAAATGGAAGCGCGCATCCCGCCAGCTGAACGGTGGCCTCTCAATTGCACCATGCCTTGTGCTTCTGCGCCTTGCAAGAAGCTGGCATTGAGCGATTCGTTCTTCAAAAAGAAAGTGACGTTCATGCGGGATCGGTCGTCTCGGTGAACCCGGTTAAAGAACAAGCGACTGTGGTCCAAGTAGTCATACAGCACTTGGGCTTTGCGTTGGTTGTGTGTTTGCATGGCCTCTAAGCCACCCAGTTTTTGAATATGTTGCAACACCAAACCCATGATGTAGATGGCATAGGTAGGTGGGGTGTTGTACATCGAGGTCTGCTCATCTTGTAACTGGTAGTTGAACGCTGATGGGGTGATGGGCAAGGCATGACCGAACAAATCCCGTCGAACAATGACCAAGGTCACGCCAGAGGGACCCATGTTTTTTTGTGCACCGGCGTATACCAAGCCGTAACGCTGGATGTCGATGGGCGCAGACAGGATGTTGGACGACATGTCGGCCACGAGTGGAATCTGGCCGGTGTCAGGTGTCCAATGGCATTCCACCCCACCGATGGTTTCGTTGCTGCACATGTGCACATAAGCGGCGTTGGCAGACAAATGCCATTCGCTTTGACGCGGCATCGACAAAAAACCACTGCCGCTGCTGCTGGCGGCGACATTCACTTGGCCGTACTTGCTCGCTTCCTTCATGGATTTGTCTGACCAGACACCGCTGACCACATAGTCCGCTGCGCCCGTTGCACCCATCAGGTTCATGGGCAGGATGGCGTTTTGGGCAATCGCCCCGCCTTGCATGAACAGCACCGCATAGTTGTCTGGGATGCCCAACAACTGACGAACCAAGGTTTGTGTGTTTGAAAGTATCTCGGTGAATTCAGGTCCACGGTGGCTCATTTCCATGACCGACATGCCACTGCCCCGCCAGTCCAACATGTCTGTGGCGGCTTGTCGCAACACCTGTTCTGGCAGCATGGCCGGGCCGGAACTGAAATTGATCACACGTGTCATGAAAAACGACTTTCAAAAAATGAATTAAGTATATGGAATTAAAGACTTTATTTCGAAAAATAGGCATAATGAACCGAACCTGTTCCTGAAACAACACCCACTGACATGAATTGCTTCAACGTGTGTATTTGGCTGGCGGCCACCAGTTTGCTTGGCGCATGCGCCAGTCAATCGTCCCAAGCCATCGCCAAACTTGACACAGACAGCGCCGAATTCCATTCGGTCCCATGTCAAAACGCCCGGCACAACGCTTGGCTGTATGACGAGGCGCAAAAGAACAAATTGTGGGCAGGCCCATCTGTGGTTTTTCTCGCTGGCCCGATCGCTGTCATTCCTGTTTTGGCCAGCAACATTGGCCTCAACACCGCTGACCATATCCAAGCCAACGACATATCGGCCCAATGCGGCGGCAAGCCTTTGACCCAACAAGCGTTGAACCAAAACATCGCGGTCGATGCCACCATTTCCGTGGTGGTCGGCGGCATGGCACCGGCGGTGGCGCCCAAAATCACCGCTCCCTGACACGGCATTTTTTAATCGGTCAAATCGATTTTTTCATGCGCCGCGATTCGCTCCAACGCTTGCTCGAACAAGGCCCTGGCCGAGCCAGACACCGCTGTCAGATAACTGTGCAAACGCGCATCTTCGGTGGACCTGCTCAAGCAGTCCTGGCTGTAGGCTTCAAAACTGTTGAGCATGCCAATCAGGTCTGCCACATGGCGAGGGCACTCGCATAAAACATTGGTGGATATGCCTGACACGCGTTGCAACACGCGGTCGCTGTACTTGCGGGACGGAATGATGCCCGTGCTGCTGGTCGCAGGCAGATTCCAACTGTTGTCCACATACGCAATCGATTGGATGATGTCGCTCAGTTCGACATCTGACACCGGCTCTCGGCGAGCAATCACACCTGCCGAATGCAAATACTGCAAGACCGCAACCGTGGCGAAGTGATAGATCAAAACGCAGCGCCTGACGCCAAATTGCTGCCGCAAGCGCTGTAAGTCTTGCTGTATCGATACTTGGACCGAACCCATTTGCACCAGCAAAATATCGGGCGTGGCTTTGATGGGACCGGACAATGCTTGCTTGATGTCAGCAAACACATGGTCAACTTTGAGCGTGGTTTGCGGGCCAAATACCTGTGCAAATTTCTCGGTTTCAATCCGGCTTGCCAAGGGAAAACCCACCACTGCCAATGAGATAGAGGCCGGTATGGAGGCCTTGTCGTTTTGCATGGACTTCGCCGCGCGGTGGTCGTTCAACATGGACTGCAATTGAGCCACTGGCAAACTGCCCATCGTGCTGATCGCATGGCCGTGTTGCGTCAAGGTCTTGAGCAAGGTCAATTTCAAGACATCATGGTCGCTGTACAACCGTTGCCCGCCCTCTGTTTTGGGCGGCGCAACCACGCCGTACCGGCGCTCCCACACACGCAAGGTGGCCACAGGCACCCCACACAAATTGGCCACGGCACCAATGCGGTGGATCGGATTGAACGCAGGGTCGGTCGCAATGATGTGTTCCATGAAACTTGGCTTGTTTAGGTTTTGAACAGTTATTCTAGCGAAAATATGGGTTTAAACCTGATTTATCTCGAACTAATCCCCTTGGTATCTATATTATTTGCTCTACAACTTGATACCAACCCTTTCAAGCTTCAACACCAACGGGAGATACCGATGTTTTCAAGCCTGACCAGAAATGCCGTGAACACCGTGTTGTTGGTATGCAAAAACCAACACAATGGCCCTGTCACCACGCTGTCCATCAGCAAACGCTTGGGCTTGTCCATCTCTTACCTTGAAGCATTGCTGTCCAAATTGAAAAAATGCGGGTTTGTGGTGTCTTACCGCGGACCAGGCGGCGGCTATTGTTCGAATGGCAAACCGTCCGACCTCAAACTGATCGACATCATTCGTTCGTTTGACTTTGATGACACGAACAAAAACAGCGGCAAACTCAAGCCTCAGGAATTCGACAAAGACTTGATCAAATGGATGATGCAAGAGTTTTTGGAAAACCACCTCCAACACATGAACATCGAAGAAGTGATGATGCAAATGCCGGATGAAATTTGGGGCGCTGAGCCGCAAAAGCCCAGCTCTTCAGAACCCCGCAAGTTCAAGCCTTTGCAAATACACCGTCTGCCAAGCGGTCCCAACTCTGTGTTCAATCTGGCCTCGAGCATGGCGGCTTGATGACTGTGAAGCCATTCGCCGCAACCAAGTCGTATGGCAGCTTTCGCCCACTCAGCTGAACCCTTTTGACCCCATTCATGCCCCCTTTTTTGCGCCGCATGATCGGGCTGCGCATCAAACATTTGACGGGCTCGACCAGTTCACCTGAGGCTTTTGCCCATCCTGCTGGCGACCCGGGTTTGCTGGGGCCAGATGCGCTGGCGTGGCGGGTACACGCCCATTTTGTCGGCATGATGGTGGGCGGACTGTCATCGCTGATGTTGCAAGCGCTGCATCCGCGCGCACTGGCCGCCGTCTGGGACCATTCGAACTTCAGAGACAACCTCAAAGGCCGCTTGGGTCGGACCGCTTTTTTCGTGGCAGTGACCACCTACGGCGCAAAAGCCGACGCACTGGCTGCGATTGAACGCGTTAACCGCATCCATGCACAGGTCACAGGCCACATGCCCGACGGCAGCCCCTACACCGCCAATGAACCCGAGTTATTGCGCTGGGTGCATCTGGGAGAAGTCAGCAGTTTTTTGAACGGCTACCAATGGTTGTCGAGCCAACCCTTGAACACATCAGAGGCGAATGCATACATCAGCGAGATGGCGTCGATTGGACAACGATTGGGGGCAGACCACTTGCCCACCGATCTTTTCTCTCATCAACAGGCACTGGCTGCATTTCAACCACGATTGCGTTTTGATGACAGAACGCGTGAGATATTGCATGTGATCGAAAATTACCCGGTGGACTTGTTTGACAAGCCCTTCATGAAATTGGTCATACAAGCCAGCTTTCATGTGCTGCCCGATTGGGCATTGGTGATGCTGGGCAAACCTGTCTCGAGCGAATGCGAAAAACTATGGGTTCGACAGGCTTTGCGCTTGGCTTCATCACCCGTGCAAGCGGCATTGGACATGGATGGGGTAGCAGCGCTTGCCAAACGCAGAGTCAATGCCATGGCGGCGATTTAAATCTCCATTCAGTCAGCTTGCATTGCATCAAGCCGACTGCGTCCACACTTGTTTGCAAGTCGGACATTTGATTTCCATGCGTTTGTACACATCGATTCGACATTTTTGTCCGCAACTCGGGCAACTGACAATCGCTTTGCCATTGCCAATTTGAGGTCGCTCAATTTCTTGATCGGTCAGCGTGATTGGCACACGCAAATCGTACATCTGGGTGGCTTTGAAGCTGACTTGGTAGGCAGGTCTGGGCAAATCAACTCTGGCGAAGTCTCCCGCTTGAACCCTCAGCGCAAACAGCTTGTCACCAATGTGGTTCTCGGCTGCATACCAACGACGCGAATTGGGCGGCTGGATCAACTGCAACAGGCTTGGGTCAACTGACGCACGGGCCGACTCATCCACCAAAAACCGAATGGACTCGAGTTGTTGTCGAACTTCATGCTCGGAGGCGCTTTTGTGGGTGTAATAGTGATAACCAAAATACACGCACGCTTTGAGTTCATTGCCGAACGAATACCACTTGAGCACCAGCACCCGCAATGCGTCAATGAATTTTGCCAAGTCTGCGTTCACACCAATCACCCGGTCGTTGACCATGGCCACCATCAGCAAATTGAGGGAACTGGTCAAACCGTTGCTTTGCCGTATTCCCTGGGGTTGGTTGAACATGTTTTTTTGTTCAATGCTGTGGTGCGCCACGGCAAGCGAGCGAAAATACTCTGGCAAAGCAGCGCTGACGTTGGGCAGCAACTTCAAAAAAGCTTCTTTGTCTCGGTTGCTAGAGCGGTATTTCTCGAACGGGTATTCCATACATCCCTGCCTAACTTGCGTTTAATTTGTCGATGATCAGTTGTTTAAGCTCAGTAAAGCTGTACCTGACCTCTTTGCCATCCAATTTATGAACATAGTGGTTGGTCCACCCATGCTGAATGGTCAATGCATTGCCAAATAACTCTTCGTACAAATGCATCATTTGAAATTCATCAATTTTGTTACTGGCCAAATGCGACAACACGGTGTCGTGTTTGTTCGCTGGCTTGGGTGGGGGTGAAGGCTGCGCCGGTGCGGGTTGGGGTGTCGGCTCTTCTGCGCGCGGGTGCTTGTCGGTGAATTTTTTCCAGGCAGCGTCAAATTCTTTGCGTTTTCGCGCATGGCCCAACATGGCGTGCGCTTGGTTCAGCTCTGCCATGATTTCTGTGTAGAGCAATTTTTTTTCCGGATGCCGATCAGGATGGTATTTTTGAGCCAACGCTTTGTAGGCAGCTTTGATCACCTCGTTTTCAGCGGTGTGCAACAACCCCAAAACTTGATACCAATCCTTCATGCGTCAACCCGCCAAGGCGTGAAAACGGACTGATTTGACGTGGGCTTTTTCAAAATAGGCCTTCCAAAAATCCAACAACAACGGGTCCAGTGTGCGAGGGCTGTTGTTGACCAAATGCACCTCAACCTGCACTTGAGAGAAATCCACAAACAATTTGCTCGACGCGTAACTGGCGGCATAGGTCTCAAACGTCACAGGCTTGCCATACATGGTCAACGCCTTGCTGTTTTGCAGCATGTCTGACAGCACATACAACCGAACATCACCGTTGACTGGTTGCTTTTGGATGGAATTGAGGTTGACCAGTTGCAACATCTCCAAAATCGGCGACTCTTTGGCTGGTTGTGCATTCACCATGCCTTCGGTGACAGACGACATGGGTTCAATGAAATGCTTGAGATACTGTTGCTTCAATGCCTTGAGGTTGGCTGTCAATTCACTTTGGTCCTGTCCGTCACCCGGGTTGCACAACTCAAACAAAGGCTTGGTGTTGGTTTGGAAATCATCACCCAGCACATAGACAGACAACCGATGACCAGGCGGCGTGTCATTCACCAATTTATTAATGAAGATGTCCAAGGAGGTCTTCTGTGCCAAGTTGAAAGGATCTGTGCGGTCAATCAACACCACGCGTTGACCGCTGGGGCCTTGTGCAGGACATAAAGTGACAGGGTCTAAGCCCGGTTTACGCTGAAGGTTCCACCAGACTGCGCTCGCCATGCCCGCCACCACCAGTGAAAAGAAAAACACACTGAAAAGTATGTTGTTTCTTGTTTTGCGTTTTTGCAGTTTGGTTTGACGCGCCATGGCACAAGCTTGCTCAGTGGTATTTCAAATGGTTCAAGCGAGAAATCGATTGCTCGTACAAGGCATAGACTTTTTCACGCTGGGCATTGACATTGCTTTCATAGGTTTTGATGTCTTGTTCAATCGCTGTCAGCAATTGATTTTCTTTTTCGTTGTCCACACGTGGCAGGTTAACCGGGTTCAGGGCGGGCAAACTGTCAAAGTAACTCGGACGCAGACCATCTTCACGGGCAATTTCGTTTTCAATGCGAAATTTCCTGATCACGGCATACAGCACCACCTCGGTCTGGCTGATTTTGTCGGCACACTCTCGCAACAAGGCCTCTTTTTCAAGCAAGAGTTTTTTCAATGCCGCCGACAAATCATGCAAAGTCTTGAACCCTTGATTGATCAAGTCCAGTTTGTCTTGCTTGAGTTCTTCGAGCTCTTCTTTGACTTCTTCAAATTCAGCGTCAAATTCGTCGCGGGTTTGGTGGCAACGTCGAACCATGGCGCCATAACCCGGGTAAATGTCATCAATGGTCAGTCCATCAAAAATAGCCGCGATGGCAAAACCCAAGGAAATGGCCACCAAAAACCAAGATACCAAATCGTTCAAGCCAAAGAAATGCGTTTGCATGGCCTCCCACGCCTGCTGCGTCGGGTTGGTTGCACCGGCCATCAATTGCTCGCGGATATGACCGATGGACATGGCCACCATCAACATGAAGCATGCAGCGAACAAAACCGAAACAGCGCCAAACATTTTCCCTGCGACCGGCTTGCTCACGATCCACGGCACAGCAAATTTGCCCAAGAAAAAACATCCCAACACATTGATGCCCGCCAACAGCGCCGCATAAACAAACCCACCGATCAAACCAGAGCTCAGGCCTTCAGCAAAAAAATTGGCGTTCAACACGCCCTCGATGGCCACCAAAAAAACCAAGATGGAATAACGCAAGACCAAACCAGATGAGGTGGGGTAGTTGGCTTCCCGCTCCAAGCCGTTCTTCTTTTTGAATATTTCCAGTTCTTTGAAACGGACCATGGCGTTGTAAGCCAGTTTTTTCAACCAATCGCCTTGCTCGTCCATGAGTTTGCGGGTTTGCCTTTCAAACTCCGCATTCAACGCATCCGATTGCAAGGCTTTGTAATTGAGTTCCATGCCCACGACCTTGGACTGGATGCTTTCCGATTGGCGAACGTGATGGCGCTGAATTTCTTCACGCATCAAATTCAAATGTTCGACCACTTCAATTTCTTTTTGGGTGGGCTTTTTTTCGTGAAAGGATGGCAGACCCATCGAAGCCAAGCGCTTGGCCTCTTTGACCATTTGGAATTTTTCAACGATGGAATCAATTTCCAAAGACAAGTTTTCCGGCCTAGCAGGTTGCCTGGAAAACAATTGCTTCAACCACGCCATGACCCGCATGCCCATTACCTCAACCCATACATGTCAGTGTGACAAATTCGAACAAGACCGGTGGCCTGGTTCAAAGCATTGAATATTTATTCTTTTTCATTCTACTGAGTTTGTGGTTTTAACCACCCTCCAAATTCAATTCAAAAGTACACATCCCGCAAGTCACTGACCGCACTGAATGGGTGCAATACAACACAACTTGGTGCATGCCATGCCGCTCAGAGCCACAGTGGAGGCCTGAATCAACAAACCCAGCCCGGCATGAAGCATGCTTTGACTCTGTGAAGCAGTTCAACACAGGATGGCAATGGGCAATCACATATTCAACGAAATGAGCGATGAAAGTGGCTTTGCCCGCCCGCATTACGAGACATTCGATCAGTGGCTCAAAGGCATTTCTCGCGAGACTGTGCAAGTCAAGCAAACCGAAGCGGATTTGATTTTCAGACGCACTGGCATCACTTTTTCGCTCAACGGTGACGAGGACGGCACAGAGCGGCTGATTCCGTCAGACCTGATTCCCCGCATCATCCATGGCAAAGAATGGGCGCACCTTGAAAAGGGCTTGGTTCAGCGTGTCAAAGCCATCAACATGTTTTTGCATGATGTCTACCATCAACAAAACATCCTCAAAGCCGGTTTGATTCCCTCGGAGCAAGTGCTGGCCAATGCGCAATTCATGCCCATGATGCTGGGACTGGATTTGCCGCATCAAATTTATGCGCACATTGCAGGTGTTGACATTGTTCGTCACTCTGACGGCGACTTTTATGTACTGGAAGACAACTTGCGTGTGCCCTCAGGCGTGTCTTACATGTTGAGCAATCGGCTGTTGATGATGCGCTTGTTTCCCGATTTGTTTCGACGCTATGCGGTCAGGCCAGTCGAGCATTACCCTGCGCTCTTGTTGCAAACATTGCGCTCAGCCAGTTGGGTAGACCAACCCACGGTGGTTTTGCACACACCAGGACGTTTCAACAGCGCTTATTTTGAGCACGCATTTTTGGCCAAGCAAATGGGCATTGAATTGGTTGAAGGTTCAGACTTGTTTGTCAGGCAAGGGCATGTCTACATGCAAACCACCGAAGGCCCGCAACAAGTGGATGTGATTTACCGCCGTGTTGACGATATTTACATGGACCCACTGAGTTTCGAGCCCGGCTCCTTGATTGGCGTGCCTGGTCTGGCATCGGTTTACCGCCAAGGGAATGTGGTGATCGCCAATGCCTTGGGCACGGGCGTGGCAGACGATAAATCGATTTACCCGTACGTGCCAGACATGATTCGGTTTTATTTGGATGAATCCCCCATTCTCAACAATGTTCAAACATGGCAATGTCGCAAACCGGATGAACTCTCTTATGTATTGGCCAATTTGTCGCAACTCGTGGTCAAGGAAGTGCATGGTGCGGGCGGTTATGGCATGTTGGTGGGACCGACTGCGAGCAAATCAGAAATTGACAGTTTTGCCAAGCGACTCAAAGCGCATCCGGACAATTACATTGCGCAGCCCACACTGAGTTTGTCGGCGTGTCCGATTTTTGTGGACCAAGGTATCGCGCCCAGACACATTGACCTGCGTCCTTTTGTATTGATGGGCAAGGACACTCGGATCGTGCCCGGCGGCTTGACCCGTGTGGCATTGCGCGAAGGCTCGTTGGTGGTGAACTCCTCCCAAGGTGGCGGCACCAAAGACACCTGGGTCTTGGAAGACGAGGAGACACTGTGATGTTGTCGCGTGTGGCCGCTCAACTCTATTGGTTATCCCGCTATTTGGAACGCGCTGAAAACATGGCGCGCATTTTGGAAGTCGGACAGTCATTCGCTTTGTTGTCATCGTCTGACAGCAGCCGCGCCGCGCCTGAGACGGTCAGCGAACCTTTGGTCATCACCGACACCTTGGCAGCGTTCGAGTCCACTGGCCGAGCCATGCGTTCAGACCAAGTCGCTCAATTTTTGGCTTGGGACCCTGACCATCCCTCCTCTATCTTCAACTGCATACAGTCGTGCCGCGAAAACGCTCGGTCTGTGCGAGGCGCCATGACCGTGGAGATGTGGGAATGCATCAACGACACTTGGCTCGAGCTACTGGCGCGCAAAAAGAAAAACAAAGGTCCCGAGCATCCTGTGGACTCCGGTTTTTTCGAATGGATCAAACAACGCTCGCATTTGTTCAGAGGCGTGACATTCGCCACCATTCAGCGCGACCAACCCTATCACTTCATTCGACTGGGCACTTACTTGGAACGGGCTGACAACACGGCGCGGATTTTGAGTGTGAAAACACAAATCGAACAAGCCGAAGGCAATGACTTGGTAGATGACTATTACCGTTTGGGTGCGGTGCTTCGCTCGGTCAGTGCGCTGGAGGCTTACCGCGACACCTACCGTGATGCCATCGACGCTGACCGCGTGTCTGAATTGTTGATCTTCAACCCCAGAGTTCCCCGCTCGCTGCATTTTTGTTTAGATGAAACCGCGTACATCTTGAATCAATTGCCACAGCAAACTGGCCGTGAGGCTCGCAAACGTTGCGCCAATTTACTGACACATTTAAGGTACGGCAGCTTGACTGAGGTCTATGAAAGCGGCTTGGAAAATTATTTGGAGATGTTTGTGAAAGAAAACATTGCGCTGGCCGAATCGGTTCAAACCGACTACTTGGAATCCATCGCATGAAGCTGCATGTCTTTCACGAAACCAGCTATCGGTACGACCAACTGATCCGCCGCAGCATTCAAATGCTGCGCATGACGCCACCCAAAACGCAACGCCAACACATCCAGCAATGGCAACTCGATTTGCCTGGCAAAGCCACGCCATGGACCGATGCATTTGGCAACCTGTGTCACTGCTTGGTGCTGGAGAACCCCACCCAAGACATTGTGCTGCGCGCGCGTGGCACGGTCGAGTTAAACCAGACGGACCAAGGCGAACCAGAGGGCGCTGTACCGCACACCGTGTTCTTGCGACCCACCAAACTCACCAGCGTCGACCCAGCCATCACTGCATTCATTGAGCCTTTCAGAGCCACGGTCAAATCGCGACCCTACATGGGTTTGCACGATGTCATGTTGGCTTTGCTCGAACGCATGCCCTATGAAACTGGCATCACCCATGTTGGTGATTCCGCCAGCCAATCATTTGCCAAAGGCAAAGGCGTCTGCCAGGACCATACGCACGTGTTTTTGGCCTGCGCTCGTTACCTGGGTTTGCCTGCACGCTATGTCAGTGGGTATTTGCATTCTGCACACAACGAGCAAGTGGCCAGCCATGCCTGGGCGGAAGCGTGGGTAGGTTCACGCTGGATTGGCTACGACGTGAGCAACTCCACTGATGCTGACCAAGGGCATATTCGTCTGGCACATGGCCTGGACTATGAGGACGCTGGTCCCGTCAGAGGTGTTCGCATTGGGGGCGGCGCAGAAACCATGCACAGTTATGCAAAAGTAGAATCTGGCGTTCATACTCAGCAATAAAGCATTGACATGACTTACTGTGTTGGAATGGTTCTCGACGAAGGACTGGTTTTCGCTTCAGACTCTCGCACCAACGCGGGTGTGGACCATGTGTCCACCTTTTGCAAGATGACAGTCATTGAGTCGCCCGGCCAAGGGGTGATCGTCATGCTCAACAGCGGCAACCTGGCCACCACCCAACAAGTCATCAGCCGCATCAAGCAGCACGCCATCGATACCGAACAACCGCTGACCTCTCACAGTTCCATGTTCAGCGTGGCTGAATTGCTTGGCAGGGAACTGCGAAAAACCATTTCGCACACCATGAACGAGGCCCCAGAGCAAAGCGATGTGGATTTTTCAGCCACCTTTTTGGTGGGCGGGCAACTCAAAGGTGAAGCGCCGCGACTGTTCATGGTCTACCCTCAAGGCAATTTCATCGAATCCACCGTTGACACGCCTTTTTTTCAAATCGGTGAAAGCAAATATGGCAAACCCATTTTGGACCGAGTGATTCAACCCGGCATCAGCATGTCTCAGGCGATCAAATGCGCGTTGGTGTCGTTTGACTCCACCATCAAAAGCAATTTGTCAGTGGGTTTACCGATTGATGTCGCCATGGTCAAAACCCATGATTTGCGCGTCACAAAACGCCACCGCATTGATGCGGATGACGCATACTTCCGCGATTTACGCAGCAGCTGGAGCCAAGGTTTGCGACAGGTATTTGGACAGCTGCCAGATCCGCATTGGTTGGCTTAACTGCCCAACGGGCCAGATTGGATCTCTGACAGCATCTGCGACAACATGCGTTGTTGCTTTTCATCTGCAGATTGCTGCAGCGCATCTTCCAGCACTTCGCGAATGTCTGCCGCTTCCACCCATTCCATGTCCCATTCTGGAAAGAGTCGATCGCGTATGTCGTCCTCTTGGCTCAACACCACCAGGTTGGTGTGTCGCGTGTCCGCAGCAATGCGCGCCAACAAGCCGGTGACATTGTCACGCGGCCCTTCGAGCCATTGAAAAAAGATTCCTTGCCCAAACACCAACAAGCCAGTGATGCCCAGCCTGGGGTTGTGATGTCGGGCCGTGGCGATGATGCTGGCAATGACTTCATCGTCCAAGTCTGCAGACGCTTGACTGCAATAGACCAAATTGTGAATGGAACGGCCCGATTGGCCTTCGTCGTTTTGCGATGCGTATATGGGGTTCACGGGCGTAACGGCACCACTGCTTTGTATTCACCGCCTCCATAGGCCAGGGGTTGTTTGTCAAACGTCTGAATGCGTTCAACGCGGCCAATGAACAGCACATGGTCTCCGCCGGGGTGCGTGGCCTCTAAGCTGCATTCCAAATACGCCACACAACCATCTATCAACGGCACACCGCCCAATCCAAGGGTGTGTTTGATGCCCTCGAATCGATCAATACCGGATGACGCAAAACGGTTAGACACAGGCATTTGATCTTGCGCCAAGATGTTCACAGCGAAGCGGGGGGCGTATTGATAAGTCTTGAAACTTCTGGCGTTCAAACGCAAGCTCCACACAATCAATGGCGGTGACAGCGACAGCGAGCTGAACGAGTTGGCGGTGATGCCTTCAGGTTGACCCTCTGCATCAAGGGCGGTGATGACGGTCACGCCTGTGACAAATGTGCCCAAGCATCGTCGCAGTTCCATCGGGTCGAGTGCGGGCAATGCCACTGGGTTGTCTGTCATGACGGTCATATGTTTGGGGTGGGTAAGCAACAGTGCGACATGGCACGAAGCCCTTATTGTCGGCGATGTAAGCCACCAGCATTCAAAGCGCACACGACGACCCTGCGACGTGGTCGAAAGTGGGTTTGTTAGCATGCAAGCCTCTTTGTAGGAACACTGCCCATGACGCTCAAATCCCTGCTGTTCGTGCCTGGCGACAGCGAGAAAAAAATGGCCAAAGCCGCCAGCACGGGCGCCGATGCTTTGCTGCTGGATTTGGAAGATGCGGTGTCGCAAGACCGTTTGCCCACGGCGCGAGGTTTGGTGCTGGACTATTTGAAATCCCACCACCGGTCACACCAACAAGTGTGGGTTCGCATCAATCCGCTCAACACGCCTCTGGCCCTGCCCGACTTGGTCGCGGTGATGGCTGGCAAACCCGATGGCATCGTCTTGCCCAAACCCTTGAACGCCAGTGATGTGCAACAACTCGATCACTTTCTCAGTGCATTGGAGCAACGCGAAGGCATCCCTTCAGGCCATACGCGGATACTGCCCGTGGCGACCGAAGTGGCTGGCGCGTTGTTTGCGTTGGACTCGTATGCCGGTTGTTCTGCGCGGCTGGCAGGTTTGACTTGGGGCGCAGAGGACTTGGCCACTTCAGTAGGCGCCAGCACCAACAAAAAAGACAACGGAGAATTTGACGACACCTTTGTCTTGGCGCGTTCCCTGTGCTTGTTGGCGGCTGCGCATGCGGGTGTGCAAGCCATCGATACGCTAAACGTTGACTTTCGCGATGCCCAAAGCCTGCGAGCAGATGTTCAACGCGCCAGACGACAAGGCTTCAGCGGTAAATTGGCGATTCACCCCGACCAGGTAGCCATCATCAACCAAGGCTTTCAAGCCACACCTGAAGAATTGCAACATGCCCAACGCATCGTTGATGCGTTTGCCCAAGCGGCTGGTGCAGGTGCGGTTCAACTCGATGGCAAGATGATCGACAAACCTCACCTGACACATGCATTGCGTTTACTCGCAACACCACAAGGACATTGAACATGGCTGGTCTTTACTTTGAAGAATTTTTTGTGGGTCAAGTGTTCAAGCATGCGATTCGCCGCACGGTTTCTGAAATGGACAACGTCATGTTTTCAGCATTGACGCACAACCCGGCGGCTTTGCATCTGGACGAAGAATATTGCAAGCACCACACCGAATACGGACAACGCATTGTCAACAGCGTGTTCACGTTAGGCCTGATCGTCGGTGTATCCGTCGGCGACACCACCTTGGGCACCACCGTGGCCAACCTGGGTTGGGATGAAGTGCGTTTTCCCAAACCGCTGTTTCATGGTGACACGGTGCATGTCGAAACCGAGGTGATTGAGTTGCGCGACAGCAAATCCAGACCGCGTAACGGCATCGTCATTTTTGAACACCGGGGCTTTAACCAACACGATGCGTTGGTCGCATCTTGTAAGCGATCGGCGCTGATGTTGCGCAAACCCGAAGGTCCAAAGTCTGATTAATTTAAATGGGTTATCACAAAGAATTTATTTAGTATTTAGGTGCATAAAAGTAGCAATTGTCGACTGGGGTTTTTGATTTTTTTGTTTTCTCATGAATCGTTAAGATCAAGCCTAGGCTATGTTGCCTTTCTTTTGCATGAGGAATTTAAGTGATCTTTAAAAAAATCTCCGCCATCACCTTGGCAGTTACAGCGTTGGTTGCTACGACTACTTTTGCCCAGGACAAAAACCTGTCCACCCTGCAACGCATGGGCAACACCGACACCAACATGAACATTCCTACCATTCCACAAGAAGGTAAGAATGCCGATGCCATCCGTGCCAACTTGAAAAAAATCAAGTTGCCCGAAGGCTTCAAAATTGATTTGTACGCTGTCGTGCCTGACGCACGTTACATGGCGGTTGCACCTTCGACCAACATGTTGTTTGTCGGCACTCGCAAGACCACTGTTTGGGCCGTGACCAACAGAAACAACGGCGACGCTGCCACAGAAGTCAAGCCTTTCGCTCCCGCGATCAAATTCAGCAACCCTAACGGTGTGTGTTTCACCAAAGACGGTTTCTTGGTGGTCGCTGAGTCCAACCGCATGTTGCAGTTCCCTGCCGCCGAATACTTCTACGAAGGTCCGGACGTTGCTGTGGGCGTGATGGTTCCCGAAGGCAAAATGATCCCCGTGGAAGAGCAGTCTTTCAACCACACAGGCCGCGTTTGCAAAATTGACAACGACGGAAAAATCTACGTGACCTTGGGCCAGCCTTACAACGTGCAACCCAAAGACAAAGTGGCGTTGTATGAAGAAGTCGGCATCGGCGGTGTCATTCGCTACAACGGCCTCGATGGCACAGGCCGCATGGTTTACGCCAAAGGCATGCGTAACCCAGCTGGCATCACCATTGGGCCAAAGGGCGACATCTGGACAACCGACAACCAAGTTGACGGTTTGGGTGACGACATTCCTCCCGGCGAGTTGAACAAGCTCACCAAGGCTGGCGAACACTTCGGGTTCCCCTTCTACAACGGTCGCTTCAAAGTGGCTGGTTCCGCTGCAGCAACAGACTTGGCCAACATGCCTGAGCCTGAAGGCATGATTTCGCCTCAAGTGGAATTCCCTGCCCACCAAGCTCAGCTGGGCGTGACCCACTACACAGGTAACGCCTTCCCTGCGAAATACCGTGGCGGCTTGTTTGTGGCAGCACACGGCTCATGGAACCGTTCCACACCCAGCGGCTACCTGATCAACTTCGTGCCAATCAATGCCGATGGCAATGCAGGTCCTGCCGAAGTGTTTGCTGATGGCTTCCTCGACAAGAACACCAACCGCGCGTTGGGCCGTCCTGTTGATGTGGCGAACTTGCCTGATGGTTCTATCCTCGTGTCTGACGACTACGCAGGTGCCATCTATCGCATCAGCTACACAGGTAACTGATTCTGTTTGTGGCAGCAGGGGTGTGAACCACCTCTGCAACCACACTGAATCCGTGTGATGGGGCCTCTTCGGAGGCCCCTTTTTTACGAGGACCCCATGAAAAAAACCATTGCATTGCTTTTGATACAAGCCACAGTTTGCTTTGCTGACGATGCCGCCCTAGGCCGCGCCAAAGCAGATGCTGCATGCGCCTTGTGCCACGGCGCAAATGGCATTGCCAGCATGCCCAGCGCACCCAATTTGGCAGGCCAACAAGCCATCTACTTGAGCGAACAACTGAAAAATTACCGCAGCGGCAAACGTCACCATGAAGTCATGGGTGTGATTGCCAAGCCTTTGACAGACAACGAAATCAGCCAATTGGCTGCGTGGTACAGCAGCATGAAAGTCACCGTTGAAGCGCCTTGACAAGCGTGGCCTGACCTGCTTGATCAGCTTGGCTTTGTGCGGGCTGATCCCTTGTGCACATGCGGCGAAAAGCATTCGGTTTTTGACCGCTGGCGAGTTGCAATCGAGCCTGTTGTCTGAATCTGCAGACATTCGGTTCAACGGGCGCAACTACATCATGGGCGTGGTTGACACATTGCTGCTGACCAAAGCATCACCTGTGTGCATGGACGAACAAACTGAAATCAACGCCATCACCGACTTGGTCAGGCTGCAAATGCAGCAGCGCCCTGACCTGCTTCGCTACAACGCAGCCAGCGTGGTGCGCGAGGTCATGGTTGCCAACTTTCCATGCATTTGACGCACGCCTGCAAGCCTTGAGCTTTTTTCCATGATGTATATCGTTGCAATTGCTTGGATGTTTGTGGTCACGCTGATGTCGGTGGTGGAAGCCGTGGCCAGCAACGGAAGCATACTGGGCGCCATCATGACGTTTGTCTTCTACGGCATATTGCCGCTGGGCTTGGTGCTGTACCTGTTGGGTACACCTCTGCGCAGGCGACACAACCAGGCCAAAGAGGCTGCAGAACAGGATAAGGACACGGGCATCAGTTAGGATTTGGCATGACTTACGATGCCACGCTCCCCTATCCTCGCGACTTGGTTGGCCATGGCCGCCACCCGCCTCACGCCGATTGGCCAGGCGGCGCAAAAATTGCATTGCAATTTGTCTTGAATTACGAAGAAGGCGGTGAAAACGCCACCTTGCACGGTGACGCCGGTTCGGAACAATTTTTGTCAGAGATGTTCAACCCGCCCAGTTTTGCTGACCGCCACCTCACGATGGAAGGCATTTATGAATACGGCTCTCGGGTCGGTGTCTGGCGAATATTGAAAGAGTTTGAAAAAAGAGGCTTGCCTTTGACGGTGTTTGGCGTGAGCATGGCCTTGCAACGTCACCCTGAATTGACGGCAGCGTTCGCAGAGCTCGGCCATGAAATTGCCTGCCATGGTTGGCGCTGGATCAACTACCAGCAAATCGATGAAGACACAGAACGCCAACACATGCAAACTGGCATCGACATCATTCGGCAAATGACCGGTCAAGCACCCTCCGGTTGGTACACCGGCCGCGACAGCCCCCACACACGCCGCTTGTTGTTGGACCATGGCGGTTTTGAATACGACAGCGATTACTACGGTGACGACCTGCCGTTTTGGATGAAAGTTCGCAAATCGGATGGGGCAGTCGTGCCGCACTTGGTGGTGCCCTACACGCTTGACGTCAACGACATGCGTTTTGCATTACCCCAAGGCTATTCGCAAGCAGACGATTTTTTTGTGTACTTGCGCGACAGCTTTGATGTGCTGTACGCTGAAGGCGAAACTTCACCCAAGATGATGAGTGTTGGCATGCATTGCCGACTGCTGGGCAGACCGGGTCGCATCGTGGCTTTGCAAAAATTTCTGGACCATGTTGCAAAACACGACAAAGTGTGGATCTGCAAGCGCATCGACATCGCTCGCCATTGGAAGGCCAAGCACCCTTTCACCGCGACATCACCCACAAACCAACCCACATGAACACTTACCAACGCATCGACCAATGGATTGACCAGCACTTTGACGAGCAGGTGAAATTTCTGCAAGAACTCGTGCGCGTCCCCACCGACACACCGCCCGGAAACAACACACCGCATGCCATTCGCACGGCCGAATTGCTGCATCACATGGGCATGCACGCTGAACAATTTGAAATTCCCCAAACACTGGTTGAATCACACGGGCTGACTTCCATCACCAACTTGATCGTGCGCCGTCGCTATGGCGAAGGTCGCGTCGTGGCATTGAATGCGCACGGCGATGTGGTGCCCCCCGGCGAAGGCTGGACGCACGACCCTTATGGTGCAGAGATTGAAGACGGCACACTGTATGGCCGCGCCTCAGCCGTCAGCAAATGCGATTTTTCTACTTACACGTTTGCGGTTCGGGCATTGGAGGCCGTGGCCAAACCCAGCAAAGGCTCGGTCGAACTGCATTTCACTTACGACGAAGAATTTGGTGGCGAGTTGGGACCAGGTTGGTTGTTGGCCAATGGTCACACCCGCCCTGACTTGATGATGGCTGCCGGCTTCAGTTACCAAGTGGTCACTGCGCACAACGGCTGCTTGCAAATGGAGGTCACTGTGCATGGCCGAATGGCACACGCCGCCATACCTGACAGTGGTGTCGATGCGCTGCAAGCCGCTGTCGTTTTGCTCAACGCGCTGTATGCGCAAAACACCCTGTATAAATCGATTCACTCTCAAGTCGAAGGCATCACGCACCCGTACCTGAATGTCGGCTTGATTCAAGGCGGTACCAACACCAACGTGATCCCAGGCAAAGTCATGTTCAAGTTGGACCGCCGCATGATCCCCGAAGAAAACCCCGCTGATGTGGAAGCGCAAATCCGGGAGGTGCTGGCCAACGCTGTGCGTGATCACAATGCCAAACGCGACCCACAAGATGCGGTGCACATCGACATCAAGCGCATATTGATGGCGAATGCGATGAAACCCTTGGCTGGCAACCAAGCTTTGGTAGATGCGCTGCAAAAACACGGCGGCGAAGTGTTTGGCGAACCGATTCCTGCATTGGGCACACCGCTTTACACAGATGTGCGTCTGTACGTGGAGCGAGGCATCCCCGGGGTGATTTACGGTGCTGGCCCGCGCACCGTCCTCGAGTCACATGCCAAGCGTGCCGATGAACGCATTGTGTTGGAAGATTTGCGTCGTGCCACCAAAGTCGTGGCGCGCAGTTTGAGTGATTTGTTGGCCTGAACACCTTTTCCGAGTGATGTGCCAGTGTGAAGCCACTTGGTAATACTTCCAGCGCAAAATTTAGAAAATGCTTCCGGCGAATTCAGGGTGAAAATCCCTTCACTCTGATGAATATGCCGACATGAACTCTCAAAAATTTTTCCATTGGATTGACCATCCGCTGGTGCAGCACAAGCTCAACCTCATGCGAAGAAAAGACGTCAGCACCAACAGTTTTCGCACATTGCTCAACGAATTGTCCATGCTGATGACTTACGAGGTGACGCACGACATGGAAGTCAGCACCGGTATGTTAATGAGCCTTTCATTGTCTGGCGCGGTCAAGCCATGTCAATAGGTGAATGACTGACCGGGGAAAACACGGCCAATCCGTTCTTGCGCCCTTGCAGAAGCGCTGTTTCATGTTTAGCATGGACTGAACTTGACAGGAGACGCCCATGCTATCTGCCTTCATGCTGTTGACCGCGCTGAGCGTCAGCAATATCTCAGACGCCGATCTTGAAAATTACTATTGGGACTGCGACACCGCCTACATGAAAGGCAGTCTGGGCGGCCAAGACATGAACAGCTGCCTGAAAATCACCGAGCAATTCCAAAAACTGATGTTCAATGACGACAGAGATGCGTTCATGCAATATTGGAACGACAACAAAAACCAGCAGTGGGAAAGCCGCGGTTTCTATCGCCTGTGATCCCGCTCAGGGATCAGCCTTGCGATAAAAACTCGACCACGTCGGCCATGCGCTGCTGCGGATCGGTTTGCGCCAGCAAGGTTTGCTTGTGCGCAGGGTCCATGGGCAACACCTCGGCCAGCCGATTCGACAACCAACCGCTGTCATCCAACCGGTAGGGTGTGAACAAAGGCAATTTGTTTTCAACGCCTTGCTTTTGCGCATGGGCGATCCATTGCCCCAAACGGTCTGCGTGAGCTTGCCATTCACCTGGCAATGGCGAATCCGGGTCTTGCGGCAAATAAGTGACATGGCCTTGCCAAACCCCATAGGGCCCGGGGCTGACGTCATGTATTTCAAAACGCAATCCCCCCTGACAGACCACACGAAACAACGCGGGTTGAATTTGTTCAAATTCACGTATGTGCGCCAAGCAACCATGCGTGTACATCTCTGGTTGCTGACCAGGCACTTGCACTTCCAGACCTTTTTTGATCCATGCAACCCCGAATGGGGCATTGTCGCGGTGGCAACGCTTGATCAAATCCAAATACCGGACTTCAAAAATTTGCAGCTGCAACATGCCGTCCGGAAACACGCCATGCGACAGCGGAAACAAAGGAATGGTGTCGGTTGTCATGGTGCCAATTGCAAATCGGTGATGGTGTAGCCGCCTTCCAACTTTTCCACATGAAACATCACCTTGTCACCGGGCTTGAGTTGATCAATGTCGATCTTCTCTTGCAAACGAAACACCATGGTCATGCCGGGCATGTTCAAGTTTTTGATTTCGCCGTGCTTGAGCGTGATTTTGCGGTTCTCGGTGTCGAGCTTTCGCACCACGCCTTCAGCCATGAACGGCGACGTGTCAGCCTGCGATGGCAACACCATCAAGCCGGCGAATGACACCAACATGCATAAGAGAACTTGTTTGACGGGGTTCATGACAGTTCCTGAAGGTTGATCCATGGGTTCAGTGCAAGTGAGAGCGTTCATTCAACACATACCATTGGTTCAATGACCTTGATGGCCGCCGCCAGGCTTGCGAATTTGGACTTCGACGGCGGCAGCTTGCGTGGCTGAGTCAGGGGCTTGTGTGGGCGAGGTCAATTCTCCATGGTATTCGTGGGCCACGCTGCCAGGCGGGTGCGGGTACCAACCAGGGTCACGGTAATCGCCATGCGGCTGGTCTGCCCTGACCTTGAGCACGCTGAACATGCCGCCCATGCCCAAGCCACCAAACGGCCCCTGCCCGGTCATCATGGGCAAAGTGTTGTCCGGCATCGGCATTTCCATGTCGACCATGTCCTCCATGCCGTTTTGACCCATGGCCATGTAGTCAGGTATGAGCCGTTGAATTTTCTGCACCAAATCTGCTTGGTCCACACCGATCATGGTGGGCAGCTTGTGTCCCATGGCGTTCATGGTGTGGTGGCTTTTGTGACAGTGAAACGCCCAATCACCCGGCTCATCTGCGACAAATTCGATTTGGCGCATTTGACCCACCGCGATGTCGGTGGTGACTTCGTGCCAACGGGCGCTCAGCGGCAACGGCCCGCCATCCGTGCCAGTCACTTGAAATTCATGGCCATGCAAGTGGATCGGGTGATTGGTCATGGTCAAGTTGCCGATGCGTATGCGCACCCTGTCATTCAAACGCACATTCAAACTGTCAATGCCCGGAAAGACGCGGCTGTTCCATGTCCACAAGTTGAAATCCAACATGGTCATGATGTTCGGCGTGTAACTGCCGGGATCAATGTCGTAGGCATTCATCAAAAAACAAAAATCCCTTTGCACCTCGCTGATGAGCGGATGCGCTTGCTTGGGATGGGTGATCCACATGCCCATCATGCCCATGGCCATTTGGGTCATTTCGTCAGCATGGGGGTGGTACATGAAAGTGCCGGGGCGTCTGGCGACAAACTCGTACACAAATGTTTTGCCAGGCTGAATCGATGTTTGCGTCAACCCACTGACGCCGTCCATGCCATTGGGCAAACGTTGTCCATGCCAATGCACGCTGGTGGGCTCAGGCAAGCGGTTGGTGACAAACACCCTGACCCGGTCTCCCTCAACCACTTCAATGGTGGGCCCGGGGCTTTGCCCGTTGTAGCCCCACAAACGTGCCTTCATGCCGGGGGCCAATTCACGCACCACCGGTTCAGCCACCAAATGGAATTCTTTGACGCCGTTTTGGTACCGCCACGGCAAAGTCCAACCATTGAGCGTGACAACGGGTTGGTAAGTCGGCTTGTCCTCTGTGGTCAAGGGCGGCATGGTGGCGGCCGAGCTTTGAGTCATCGGTTCAGGCAAGGCGGCCAGCGAAGGCCGACTCACGGCGGCAGCTGACACCGCGCCTGCCACCCCGGCCCATTTGAAAAATTCTCTTCTGCTGTTCATGGATTTGGGTTTCAATGTGCAGCCGAGTTGCTGTTGTTTCGGGTGTCGGCAGACAAGCTGATGGCCAGCGGTCTGCCCACCAAGGTCGCTTGCAGCGCGGCTTCACTCAGCCAAAATTGCTGCTCTGCCTCAATGGCAGACATCACCGCCGCATTGTGTGAAGCGGCGTCGGCCAGCAAATCGAACACGCTGATTTGCATGGCGTTGTAGCGCAAGATGTTTTCATCGGCGATGCGTTGCTGCAGTGGTAACACGTCATCTCGGTATTGACGTGCAATGTCATAGGCAGCCAAGTAAGCCGCGTAATTTTCACGGACCGAAGAAGCCGCATCGCGTGCGGTGGCTTGCAAACGGTTGGCAGCGGACAAGGTCAGCGCATTCATTTGCGCACGTTGCATGTCGCCCGAATCAAACACCGGCAGCTTCACGCCGATCTCTGCCCCTCGGCGTTGGGTCACCGTGTCGTTGCCAGTCACCTTGCCGCTGATCACGGTCAACTCGACATCAAGCCAACTGGTGATGTCGGTCAAGCCTTGGGCCCGCGCCGCCATCTCTAGCTCAGCCTTGGCCATTTGAATGTCCCAACGCTGGCGGCCTGCGGTGAGGGCCAAGTCTTGCGCGCTCAATGCCAATGCGGGCAAGTCCGGCAAACGATCCGGCAGTTGAAGCTGTGCCGCTTGAGAGGCATCCAATCCCAGCAAACGCACCAACGCTTCCTTTCGCGACACTTGGGCTTGTTTGGCCACGGCCCATTGGGTTTGTGCTTGTGCATGAAAGAGTTGATGACGGCTGCGTGTCAGGGTGTTGAAATTGCCCGCCGCCATCATGCGCGCGGCCAGCACGTCACTGGCTTGCGCTGCTTCAAGGACGCGCTGTGCCAACGTCAACGAAGCATTGGCTGCCACGGCTCGCACCCACGCTTGACGCACCAAAGTCACTTGATCAACCACATCGGTGCTCAAACGGAGCTGGTTTTGCACCAATTTTCGCTTTGCCAAATCGGCGCGTTGCGGCAAGGTCAACACATCCAATAACCCAAAACTGAGCAAACCGCTCCATTCCAATTCGTTGCCACTGACGATTCGCTCTATGGCCAAGGTGGGGTTGCTGATGCGGCCCGACTGCGCGACAGCCGCAGACTGTGCCGCGTGTTGGGCCAACAGACTTTGCAACGCGGGGCTGTTGACCAACATCACATCGACCGCTTGTTTTTGCCCCAGCGGCGAGGACAACAAACGCTGGGTCAAAGATTCGCGTTGCTGTCGCTGAGCCGGGGTGATGGCCAGTTCCAATTTGTCACCGGTGAACGCCGCGGTCTCGAGCGATGCGGCCGCGAGTTGCTTTTTGGCGTCGTAACTGACGCAAGCACCCAAACCCATGAGTGAGACGGTGAATACACAAGCAAGCAAAGGTTTGCTGCGCCAATTCAACATCCATCTCCCCAGGTTCAATCACACCCGTGAAGTGTATGACCACCAGCCAAAAGGGTTCAGGGCGCTCAGCGATTCCCTGGCTGCTTCAATGTCAGAATCGCTGCCATGCACACCCCAACTCGCTTCAAACGCTTGGCCGCCAGCTGCTTACTGAGCTTGGCCTTTCTTCCTTGGCAAGCCCAGGCGCAAGCCAAAACCGTTTTGAGGATTTCCTCGCCTGCCGTTCCCGAAGACTGGCACGCCAAAATGTGGAACGTGTTCAAAACGCAGTTGGACACCGAAGCCCCGGGGGAATTTGATGTTCAGATTTACCTCAACAGCAGTTTGTTCAAGCA